>JABUTP010000020.1:0-16636 GCA_021443625.1 Bacteroidales bacterium
CTGCCGCAATTGCGGCAGTTTCGGTTTTATCCGTATTCTCCGCCTGTTCGGCCGATGCGCCCTCTTCCGACCGCTTTGCAGGGCATCCCGAGGGCTGGCGTCTCATTCACAACAACGACGGCACCGACCTGCTGGCGAACCTCTGGTTCGGCCGCAGGCCAATCTCCGTCAGCGACATTGAGGCGTGCGTAGATATGGTGGCCGAAACTCCCGTTTCGACCTATATGATGTGCACCGGAAGCGAGTTCGTCTATTACCGCAGCGAATATGCCACTATGTTGGGCGACGACCGCGGCGGCACCAGGGATTGCGGTACGGACTCGGCGCTGTTCAACAGCATCAACCGTTATTATCGGAACATCCTCAAACTCGAGGAGGAGGGAACGGACGTCGTGAGGGTTGCCCTCAACCGCGCAAAGAAGCGCGGGATGGAGGCATTTGTCACCTACCGGATGAACGACCTGCATTTCAATGACGTCAAACGCCCCCACTCCCTTCTGTGCGCCGATTTCTGGAACGACCATCCCGAATGGTGGACTATGGACGCCTCGCAGGGGTACCTCAGCGACGGGGCGCTGGATTTTGCCGTGAAAGAGGTTCGGGAACACAAGAAATCGATAATATTCGAGCAGTTGGACCGCTACGAGATGCTGGACGGCTTCGAACTGGACTTTATGCGGTTCAGCGTCTATTTCAAGGGGGATGGCGGAAGAAATCATCTTGAAGAAATGACGCAGATGGTACGGGAAATAAAGGGCCACGCCGACAGTCTGGGCAAACTTCGAGGACATCCGATTATGCTCGCCGCCCGCGTCCCCATCACGCTGGAGGCGTGTCTGGACAAGGGGCTGGATATCAGGCAGTGGCTGCACGAAGGGCTTCTCGACTTCATCACGATAGGGGTTCACTGGACCGGGGACACCGCCCTTCCCGTGGAGCGGTTCCGGAAAGAACTCGGGGCTGACCTCAACATCCCCCTCTATGCCACCATCGACGACGGCGGCTTCCGCCCCAGAGAACTGTTCTCTCACGGAATGATACTCGGGGCTGCCAGCCACATCCTGGGGCAGGGTGCCGACGGAATCTATCTCTTCAACTATTATCTGGCAGAATACAACCAACTCAAGATGCGGGGAGAGTCCCTGACTGTGGAGCCGGGCGGCACCACCTGCAGAATCCGCACCCCGCATCTGCTCTCATTCCTCGCCTCCCCCGACTCTCTGGAAGGACGCAACAAGTCGTATTGTCTGGGACACTGGCAGCCGCAATACAAGGTGAAGCCGATCACCGACCTGCCGATTGCGGTATGCCCCGACAGCACCGCCGCAGGGCAGATTTTTGTAGGGGACAAAAAATGCGGTACTGCACAGGAAGCCATCCTGTTTTTCCGAACAGACTCCCCCGTCCGCCCCAAGATATGGTTCAATTCAACCGAAATAACAAGGTTTGGGGACGATTATCCCGAGACATACGACCGCGCCCGCGGGCTGAACGAGTCTGAGAGACAGTTCGCCGTGATTGTTCCTGCAAATTTCATAAAGCACGGCTTGAATACCATAGAATTCCGCAGCGAATCAGGCTCGTGCCGCATCATCCGGCTCGAGCTTTCGCTCCGTTACGGCTCGGTGGAAGAATGCGGATACTTCTGAGAATTCGCCGAGTTTTTACTGGACGGAGCCGGCCTACCGTTGCAGGAAGGTAAGGTCTGTCCCGGGGGATTTGATTGCCTCGCGGGCCAGGGCGCGCCTTACCGAAGGCTTTACCCTGCCGGTCACGAATTCCGGAATATTGTATGACTTGAGAAAACTGTCATAATAGTCCAAGTCCTTCTGGGGCAGCAGGAAGGCCTTGCCGGGGGTTCCGTCTTCCGCAATGTATGCAAAATACGGCCTCGTATATAATCCGTCGCCACGCCGGCTGCTGACCACTATCCACCGGCTGTTGCCGCTCCAACTGTGGTAACTGTCAACGTCATCACTGTTTACGGCATCCAATGCAGCCGTGTGGCCGTCCTGCAGGTCTGTCATCCACAAATCGGCCGCCTTGTGCCATATAGAGAAATTGCCGTAATCGGAAAACGTGAAGAGCAGTCTGCGTCCGTCGGGACTGATGCGCGGGAAAGATGCGCTGTGACCTAGTTCCGAAGCGCAGAAAACGGTATCAATCCGACTGCCGAACGTACGGCTTTCGGCATCGAACGAAACGCTGAATATGTCGTACCGGGCGTCGTCAAATTCCTCCGGGATGTGAAGGCGCTGCGCCGAGCAGAAATAGAGCGTAGTGCCGTCGGGCGAAAATGTGGGGAAGGTTTCGCACCGGAGAGTGTCCATAAGGAGTGGACACGATATTATCTCGTGGGTTTCGGTATCATAGACGACTACGTCCGAATCCATATCATACACTTCAATCCGGTTGGCGTCACACGAATGGAATGCCTGACCGGTGTCATTGACAGAAAAAGCGATGAAACGCCCCGAAGGGTGCCATTGAGGATATACGAGAGCCGAAATAGTCTGAGGTGTCTTGGTATTGAGTTTTTCCACCTTTCCGTTGTCCAGAACCAGAGTACAGCCGTGCACTGCCCTCATATGCATCACCATCTTCTGGGGACTGCGGTTGCAGAAATTGTGGCAGTTCATGCAGTTCTTGTCGGTCTGGCTGTTGGTCACAACTGCGGTTTGCCTGAAATTCTCAAGATTGCGCTGGTAAATTCCCATATTGTTCCAGGTTTCATAACCGGGGTCTATAAGCCGGTAGGCCAGAAACTTGTCTATCGGTTCCTCCGACACCTTTATGCTGAAGGGTTCGAAGTCCCCTATCCGGCCATCCGCAACCGCGGTGACTTTCACCGTGATTTCTCCCCCGCGCGCAGCATCGAGCAGTCTGCGCCATTTCCGTATCCTGAAACGGATGTCGGCGCCGTTCTCCCCCCTGCCCTTGATTTTCAGGGAGTAACCTGCCGTTTCAAACGTCACCACCGCATCCTTCGCGTTGTTGACTCTGAAATTAAGAGGAGCGATGTTGGGGGGAATAGTCACGTCCTTGTAGTCCGGAAAGATGTCCGGCTGTCCTTCAAACGTCGCCCCCGAAAGGTTGAAAGCAGCGAAAAGAGCCGCGGCAAAAGCCGCAACCTTGAATATGGTGGAGAGTTTATTCATCGTTGTCAGCAAACATTGCATAGAGCCAGAAGGTATCCATATAGTTGGCGGTCAGTTTGTAAAGAATCTGCTGGTCGTTGCTGTACAAATCCCCCGCTTCCCTGCGCAGTTTCAGATAACGGCTGAAAATGCGGCGGTCTATCTCAAATTGTTCCATATATCCGGGTTTGACCTCCGATGTGATAATCACTGCCTCCTGCACCGCCTTGGGAAGGGTTGCGAGGGCCTCTGTCCCGTAAAATTCGTCAAGTGCCAGAGCCAAACCGTCCATATCCCTCTCCAGAAGATACATCGCCATAAGATAATCTGCCGATATCGTGTGGGAGGGATTGTTTCTCAGGATTTCCATCAAATCATTGTCAAACCCTTCCGTTTCGCCCAGATAATTCGCGCCGTCCGTGCAGAGCCGTTTGGCGCCGTATTCCGAATCCCCTGCCACCCGCTCGTCATCGCCCAGGAATTGTCGTTGGGAAGTCGCCCACTTCCTGTAGAAAATGCTCTTTTCCAGCAATTTTATATACTTCTCAGCCACCTCGTAACTTCCCAGGATGATATTTGTCTGAACCAGCCTTTGAGTCATTCTCGGGTTGAGGTGGCCGTAGGCATTGACGTTCGCCTCAAATGCCATACGGGCCGACAGGGCAACCGCTCCGGCAGAGTAATAGAGTTCGTTCATCAGGGAGGCCGCCCTCACGTTGCGTCCATAGTTGAAATAGAGGCTTGACAGACCGTGCTGTTCGTAGTTGAACATCTTTTCGCACAACTCCCCCTTCTCGGCCAATGCTATGTTGAGAAACACATCGTTGATGACTTTTATGTCCGGCGACCGGGAATATTTTTCATAAGAGGCAATGACGCCGTCCCAGTCCCGTGCCTTGAGATGCCAATCGAGTTCCTCGAAAGACTGGTCCGTACGGCAGATTGCCACCGCCGTAAAAACACCATAAAGAAGGACTGCCCCATACAGAACCGTTGCAAAGGCAATCTTCACCCCTTTCCTTCTCAAAAGGGTAGTCAATGCCGCCAGAACCATTGACATCGGTAGGGAAATCCACGGCATCAGTTGCCCCAAGGAGAGTTCGCCGTGCCACTCGTAGTGGGACAACGGGCCTAAGTCCCATCTGGGGTCAGGCACCCAGGAGAGACGTACCCCGGCAAACAGAACCGCTGCGGTTACAACCGGCTGGATGGCTGTGGGCCACGAAAAATTCCCCTTCAGAAATTCGTACAGCAGCACGCATATCGTAAAAAGAAGCCCCTCAGCCCCCGTTGCAAGCCAAAGCAGCGGGAACAGCAGAGTGCCTGCGGCACAACGGGTTTTGTAGTTCTCTATGGAAACGTAGCCCGCAAATGCCGCGAACGCCGCAACGAGCGAAATGACTTCGTCCCAATGCAGCGCAGGGTCGAGCAGGACCGCCAGCACCGCAATTGCCGGAACCAAGGCCAACGGAGGAATGCAGCCATCGGGGGCCCCGCATCTGCCAACCGCCTTGCCCGAAAAGAGGACGAGGAGGGATAGCAGCACGGCAGAGATTGCCGCACCGGCATATTTCACGGCAAAAAAGCCCAACAGAAAGTCGGACAGCAGGCGGCTGATGCCGCCCACAGAGCAGATGGTGGAAAGAATATAATGCCTGTCCCACAGGAACAACTGATTCTGCTCAAGAGAGTACAACTTGAAAGGTACAGCAAGAGCCAGCATCAGAAACGCAGCAACCGCTGCCACTATGGCAGTAACGACAACAATCAACCGTGTTCTGCTGCATTTCATAAGGAATGCGGATGCTATACGCTCAGAATCTTGGTTATCTCATACCAGCTCTTGTCAACCTCTCCGTGACGGCTGACCGCCTCTTCAAACGGAGTGAAGCTGGTTTTGTTGTTCACACGGCCTATCATCTCGCCGCTGTGCCCGTCGAGAAGGGCGTTGACCGCCTCGAACCCGAGAATGCTGGCCAGCACGCGGTCGTTGCAGGACGGGATGCCTCCGCGCTGGATATGGCCGAGTGTGGTGACGCGGGTTTCGTAGGAGGGAATCCGCTCCTTGACCTGGGCTGCCACCTCGATGGCGCTTCCCATATGGCCCCCTTCGGCAACCACCACGATGCCCGACGATTTGTTTTTGCGGCGGCCCATCCTGAGGTAGTTGCACAGCGAGTCTATATCGCCCTGGATTTCGGGGATGAGGGTAACTTCGGCTCCGGTGGCGATGCCGGTGTGCAGGGCTATGAAACCGGCGTCACGTCCCATCACTTCCACGAAGAATATCATATCGTGGCTCTGCGCCGTATCCCTTATTTTGTCGATGGCTTCCATCGCAGTGTTGATGGCGGTGTCGAAACCTATGGTCAGGTCTGTGCCGTAAATGTCGTTGTCAATCGTAGCCGGCAGCCCCACAACTGGGAAGCCGAAATCCTTGAACAAATCGTTGGCCCCTCTGAAGGAGCCGTCCCCGCCTATTACAACAAGGGCGTCGATACCGGCTTTCTCCATATTTTCAACGGCCTTCTTGCGGCAGTCGTACTCCTTGAACTCGGGACATCTGGAGGTCTGGAGGATTGTTCCGCCGCGGTTGATTATCTTCGAAACCGAAGCGGAGGTCATCGGGACGAAGTCCTCTTCGAGCATCCCCTTGTAGCCCCTTTTGATGCCGACAACATCCAATTTGTAAAACATTGCAGTGCGCACCACGGCACGGATTGCGGCGTTCATACCCGGAGAATCCCCGCCGGATGTCATCACGCCTATTTTCTGGATTACCTTCTTCATCTTGAAATAACGTTCTTGAAGTCCAAATTTAATAAAAATTCGTAACTTGCCCCTATGAAACATTATTCTCTTCTATTGTCCCTGTTTTTTGTGTCGTTCGGGACAATTGCCGCCTGCGACGACTACCAGCAGCAGATTGACGCTCTTCAAGAGAAAATCGACACCCTCGAGAACGGATATTCCGAGGCAAATGCCTCTCTTGAGGCGCTTGTCAGAGTTGCCGGAGAGTTGGGCGACGGGCAGAAAAGCCGCGCCATAGTACCGGCACTGCAGGATGGGAAGGTGACGGGGTATGCGGCACATTTTGCATCCGGAAGCACCGTGACGGTGTGGAATCAGACCTGCGGCATAAGCATAACCGCTGTTGAAGGGACATATTGCTGGGCGCTGGACGGCAAGCCGATTATGTCAAACGGCAATATCATTCCTATAACAGACAATGACGCGGCGCTGCAGATGCGCATCGTGGACAGCAATCTGGAGATATCGCTGGACGGCGGCAGCAGTTGGAACGGGCAGGGCGTCATCCGCCGATCCCCCATTGACGGCATCTCGGAAGACAACGAAGGCTACACCATAACCCTTGCCGACAACGGAAAGATATTCATTGCAAAGGAGTCGTATTTCGGGATGGAGTTGGAAGAGAAGCAGAAAACTCTGACCCGCCGGGACTCTGCCCTGACCTTGAATTACAGCTTGTCCCAGGGAGCCCAAGGGGCCAAAATCCACCATCTCAGCCCCGATGGCATCACCGTCGCCGTCAGTCCGACTGACGGCAGGAGCGGCATTCTGACCATAGTGGCGGTCCAACCCGCCGCCGACACGGTAGTTTCGATTATCGCATCCGACAACTTCGGACACACGTCCATAAGACAGATTTCCGTATGCATCGACCGCAAGAGTTTCGAACCGCAGCCGCCGTCAGAGCCGGACGAGCCAGATGAGCCCGAGCTGCCCCCTTTTCTCGAGATCGAGCAGACGGAGTTTGAAACGGAATGCGACGCAATCATCCTCAATATTCCGGTCAGCACCAATGCCCAACTCACCATAAAGGCCATAGAGACCGGAGACGAATACGGCATTGACAAATCGGAAAGGACCTACTCGGACGGAGTCCTGACAGTCAGCATTCCCCGAAACCCCTATTGTGTGGAGAGGCATCTGAAATATTCCCTTTCCATCGGAGTCAAGAGCGCCAAAATCGACATTTACCAGAGCGGACGCCGCTACACCCAATACAAGAACACCAACTATACCCTGCACAGCGACATTCTGAACGCCGATATTCCATATACGGTCGTATATCCGTCAAACATCGACGACGCCGAGGGGCGCATCTATCCAGTGGTGTATCTGCTGCACGGACTGGGAGGAAACAACCGGACGTGGACTGACGGGTACCTCATCAAGACCAAGTTGAACCAGATGGTCAGGAGCGGAAAATGCCGCGAAATGATACTCGTGTGCCCGTGCGCCGGCGGTGAGGACATCGTGAACGTCCAGAACGGCTACTACAACATTGACGGCTGGCGCTACGAAGATTTCTTCTTCAATGAACTGGTGCCGGAAGTGGAGCAGGCATTCCATATCGTCAGCCACAAGGATTACCGTGCGATAGCCGGCTTTTCAATGGGCGGAGGCGGCACTATCGGTTACTGCCAGCACCACCCCGGGATGTTCTGCGCCCTCTGGGCCGTCAGCCCCTGGTGCAGCGCTCTGAGCGATATTATGAACGAATTCGTAACCAACGAGGTCATCGGTGAGAACAAACTCATCAAGGTGAACGATTCGGTACGGGAAAACGACTTGATAGAATTTCTGAAGAATGCCCCCGAGGAAACTGTCGAATCCCTTAAAACCATCGACTGGAGCATCGAGACCGGCCGGAGCGACTTTATCCTCTTCCAGACTCAGGGACTTGTGCAGGCATTGAGTAAACGGGACATTCCCTATACATTCCTCAATCCCGAAGGGGAGCATCTTGGGACTTTCTGCGCGGCAAGTATGCAGAATTGCCTGCCCCATCTGGACGAAGTATTCGCCAGACTCCAGTAACGCCGGAAGAACAGATTATTCCGCAGAAGAATTCAGGAAAGGCTGGTAGGCCGCCACAGCAAGGGCATCGCACCGTTCGTTCTCGGGGTGTCCCGCGTGACCTTTGATCCAATGGAAATGGACGTCGTGCCTGTGGAATGCGGCCACGAACCTGTCCCACAAGTCCCTGTTGGCTTTACCCGCAAAATTCGGTTTCTTGAGCCAGTTCCAGAGCCACCCTTTCTCCACTGCATTGACCACATACGATGAGTCGCTATACACCTCAACTCTCGCATTGTCCCAATTGATGGCCTCCAACCCCACTATCACCGCCAGGAGTTCCATCCGGTTGTTGGTGGTCTGGGCAGAGCCCCCGCTGAACTCCTTTTCGTAGTTGCCGCAGCGGAGTATGGTTCCGTACCCGCCGGGGCCGGGGTTGCCGGAGCAGGCTCCGTCACTGAAAAGGTATATGGTGGCGTTGTGGTCAGCCATTATTCGGGAAGATAGCTCCTGTCCGGACCTTTGCTTTCGAAGGTTCTTATCTTCAAGGGATTTGCAGTGATTTCGGCGTGCATCTGCCGGTTTCTCACAATATCTATTGCCATATAGATGGCGCTCCGCATAGACTGGCAGTCGGCCTTCCCCTGCCCAGCAATGTCATAACCGGTACCGTGGTCCACCGAAGTCCTGACTATCGGAAGGCCTGCGGTGTAGTTGACGCCGTCTCCGAACGAGATGGTCTTGAACGGGATGAGTCCCTGGTCGTGGTACATCGCCAGCACGGCATCGAAATTGGCATACATTCCGGTGGCGAAGAAGCCGTCCGAAGGGTACGGCCCGAACGCCAGAATCCCGTTGGCGGTGGCTTCGCCGATGGCGGGCGAGATTGTCTCGATTTCCTCTTTGCCCAATGCGCCGCCGTCACCCGCGTGGGGATTGAGGCCGAGCACGGCAATGCGGGGCTTCTCTATGGCGAAGTCCCGGACAAGCGACTGGTTCATCATGGACAATTTGTCCAGAATAAGTTGTTTGGTGAGTTGCTGCGAAACCTTTGCCAGCGGAGTGTGGTTGGTTACAACCCCGACTTTCAGTTTCTCGCTGCAGAGGAACATCAGTCCGGTCGCGCCGAATTCCCTGCTCAGGTATTCGGTATGGCCGGGGAACTCAAACCCGATGTCGGCCATTGACTGCTTGTTGATGGGAGCGGTCACGATGGCGTCGAGACAACCCGCCTTCAAATCCTTTACCGCCGCCTGCAGTGACTTGAAGGCCGCCTCGGCCCCCTTTTTGGTGGGCTTGCCGGGTTCTGCGGGGGCTTCGTCATCCACGCAGTTTATGATGTTCACCCTGCGCGGACGGGCATCCTGGGCGGAGGCGATGATGCTGGTATTTATCTGTTCTCCCTCTTCGGTGTTCTTGCGCGCCGCGCCGAAGAATTTTGACGAGCCATATACAACCGGTATAAAGAGTTCTGTTATTGACGGATTGGACAAGGCGCCGGCTATAACCTCGTAACCTATGCCGTTGGTATCACCCTGTGTGATGCCTATGGTAATTGGCTTTGACATAAAAAAACTATTTAGAAGAATGGCAAATATAGGCATAATTTTTAACTTTGAACTTATCGTTACATGCCTCGGCCCTATGCCGCACTGCTCAGATAAGGAGAATGAAGCACATACTTGACACAGAAATCAAATTCCTACCCGGTGTCGGCCCAAGACGCTCGGAACTGCTGTGCAGGGAACTCGGTATCTCCACACTGAGGGATTTGATTTACACCTTCCCCTTCAGATACGTTGACAAGTCCCGCTTCTATGCGGTGTGCGAAATCGACAGCACCTCCGCTTACGTTCAGCTGCGGGGGACAATACATAACGTCACCAAGGCGGGAGCCGGTCGCAACCTGCGGCTCATCGCAACCCTGGGGGACGGCACGGGCTACATCGACCTCGTTTTCTTCAAAGGGATAAAATGGATGGAAGAGAAACTCCGGGTGGGCGGCGAATACATCGTCTTCGGCAAGCCCTCGGCATTCGGAGACCGCTTCAATTTCGTCCATCCCGAAGTCGAGCCGGCAAACGGTGCGCAGGCATCCCGTGCGGGGGCCATGGCGGGCATCTATTCCAGCACCGAAAAGCTACAGAACGGGGGCATTTCCCAGAAGGTCTTCGCCGCGATGCAGCAGAAAGCGCTGGATATGGTTGCGGGACGCATCGCAGAGACCCTCCCCCCCTACATCCTGCAGCGGTTCAAGCTCGTCCCTTTGGGCACGGCGCTGCACGACATTCATTTCCCGGGCAGCGCAAGGGAGCTTGACCTTGCCCGCAACAGACTGAAATTCGAAGAGTTGTTTCTGCTGCAGCTGTCGCTTGTCAAGCAGAAGTTCATCAATATGCGGAGTGCCACCGGTGTAAAACTTCCCCGAATAGCGGATGCCTTCAACTATACCTACACCCATCTTCCCTTCCCTCTGACATCCGCCCAGAAAAGGGTGTTGAAGGAGATACGCAGCGACGTGGTCAGCGGGCGGCAGATGAACCGGCTGCTGCAGGGGGATGTCGGCAGCGGCAAGACCCTGGTTGCCATTCTGTCTGCCCTGCAAGCCATAGACAACGGTTTCCAGGCGTGCATAATGGCCCCCACCGAAGTCCTTGCCAACCAGCACTACAACGGCGTATTCAAATTCATAGACAGCAAAAATGTCAGAGTAGCCCTTCTGACGGGAAACACCAGGACAGTGGAGCGGAGGGCCATCTACAGCGGACTGGCCGACGGCACCATAGACCTCGTCTTCGGCACCCACGCCCTGCTTGAAGATACCGTACAGTTCAAGAATCTGGGAATGGCGATAATCGACGAACAGCATCGGTTCGGAGTGGAACAGCGTTCAAGGTTGTGGGCCAAGGCCGCAACGCCCCCGCATATTCTGGTAATGACCGCCACCCCTATCCCGAGAACTCTGGCAATGACGCTCTACGGAGACCTTGACGTTTCGGTGATAGACGAACTCCCGCCGGGGCGGAAGCCAATCGTCACCACCCACGTGGGCGAAATACAGCGCCCACGCGTCTTCAACTTCATGAAAAAGGAGATAGCGGCAGGCAGGCAGGTGTTCGTGGTGTATCCACTCATTGCCGAATCCGAAAAGATGGACTACGAGAACCTCGAGCAGGGATTCCGCCAGATTGTGGAGTATTTCCCGGCGCCCGACTACGTGGTGGCCGTGGTCCACGGCAAACAGACTCCGGAGAACAAGGCCTTTGACATGAACCTTTTCGCCACCGGCAAGGCCCATATCCTCGTGGCCACCTCGGTGATTGAGGTGGGGGTGGATGTTCCCAACGCCTCGGTTATGGTGATTGAAAGTGCCGAAAGGTTCGGCCTTTCCCAACTCCACCAGTTAAGGGGACGTGTCGGGCGCGGTGCGGAGAAGTCATACTGCATTCTGATGACCGGCCAGAAACTCAGCAAAGAATCCAGAGAGCGCATCGACCTGATGTGCCGCACCAACGACGGCTTCGAACTTGCCGAGGCAGACCTCAAGATGAGGGGCCCGGGCGACTTTGAAGGGACCCGTCAAAGCGGACTTGCGATAGATCTGCACATTGCCGACCTCTCCCGCGACTCCTCGCTGATGGAGATGACACNGACCTGATGTGCCGCACCAACGACGGCTTCGAACTTGCCGAGGCCGACCTCAAAATGAGGGGCCCGGGCGACTTTGAAGGGACCCGGCAGAGCGGGCTCGCGATAGACCTGCACATTGCCGACCTCTCCCGCGACTCCTCGCTGATGGAGATGACACGGTCGCTGGCAGTGGAAATTCTCGAGCAGGACCCCGACCTTTCACAGGAGCAGAACCGTCTGCTTGCCGAGGCCCTCAAAAACCAGAAGATTACTGCAAAGGATTATTCCAAGATATCATGACAAACGCTAATGCAAAATACATCGGCGCCCACGTTTCAGCCGCCGGAGGAGTCGAAAACGCCCCCCTCAGGGCCCACGAGATAGGAGCCACAGGCTTCGCCCTCTTTACCAAGAACCAGAAACAATGGAGCGCCCCGCCCCTGACTCAGGAGAGCATTGAATTATTCAACAAACGGTGCGCTGAGTTCGGATTCCCCCCCTCCGCAATCCTGCCCCACGACAGCTATCTCATCAACCTCGGCCACCCCGACAAGGAAGGGCTTGAAAAGTCGCGGGAATCTTTCACGGACGAGATGCTGCGCTGCTCCCAACTCGGGCTGGACCGGCTGAATTTCCACCCCGGCAGCCATCTGGACAGGATTTCGGTTGACGAATGTCTCAGTCGGATTGCCGAGTCCATAAACATCGCCCTCGAGCGGACTTCGGGGGTCACGGCTGTCATTGAGAACACCGCCGGCCAGGGAAGCAACCTCGGGTTCAGATTCGAGCATCTGGCCGCCATCATAGACAAGGTGGAAGACAAGAGCCGCGTGGGCGTGTGCATCGACACCTGCCACGCGTTTGCAGCGGGATATGACCTGCGGCAGTGCCGGCAGGCAGCCACCCTGTTCGGCAGCGATGACCTTTCGATGAGCGACAAGGATGTGAAAGGGTGCGTAGTCACCTCGGGTTACGAGGAGGTGATAACCCGTCTGGACAAAACAGTCGGGCTGAAATACCTTCGCGGAATGCACCTCAACGACGCCACAAAACCCGCCGGAAGCCGGGTTGACCGGCACAGTTGCATCGGTCAGGGAGAAATCGGCGAGGAGGTTTTCAGACTCATAATGAAGGACAAACGGCTGAGCGGAATCCCTTTGATACTCGAAACCCCGGTTCCCGAAATCTGGGCGGACGAAATACGGATGCTGCGCGGCTGGGCAGAAGAAAAATAGCCACCGGCAAGGCACCTGCTACTTGCCGAAAACGAACAGTTGGGACGCCTCCCTTCTGGGCAGGGCGCAGAGCAGCAGATCATCGGGCGCGCCCACACTCCGCAAAGCCCCGGCAGCGCTGCTTACGGCTTTGGTCGGGGTGTTGTTGTTTTCGCTGAGATGGCAGAGGAATACCGATTCGAGGCCGGGATGGTAGCATCGGCGCAGCAGACCCGCCGTCTGGTCATTTGAAAGGTGGCCGTGTCCCGTCATTATGCGGTGCTTCAACTCCGGAGGATAAAAACCCGTAAGCAGCATATCCAGGTCGTAATTGGACTCGACAATGAGATGGTTCGCCCTGCGGCAGTAATCCACCACCTCGTCGGTCACTTCGCCCAAGTCCGTGATGAAGGTGAAGGTTTCTCCGAAAAAGTCAATATGGTAGCCTACCGTGTCCTGAGCATCGTGCCGCACCTGGAACGGCGTGAACCTGACCCCCATCCTCTCTATCTCGCATCCGGGGGTCGTTTCGTGCACACATCCCGTCAGTTTCCCCTCAGTGCAGAAATGGCTTTTGAGTACGCGGTTGAGTTTGCCCGTGGCAAACACCGCTTTGTGATAATGTTCCGTGAAGGTTCCCAAAGAACGGATGTGGTCGAGATGCTCGTGGGTCACCAGAACCATATCCACCGACTTTATGTCCAGTCCGTATCCCGCCAGCCTACGACTGATGGTCCTCCCCCCTATGCCGACGTCAATGAGCAGGGCCACCGAGTCGTTTCCCAGATAGTAACAATTGCCGTTGCTGCCGCTTGAAAGACTGACAAATCTGACCATTATCCCTTGAGAGTTGCTAATTTGGAGGGTTTGACGATGCCTTTCTCGGTGATGAAACCTGTAAGGATTGAAGCCGGAGTGATGTCGAACGTGGGGTTATAGACTTTTACCCCCTTGGGGGAAACCGGTTTGTCAAAGAAGCGTTCGGTAACCTCGAATGCGGGATTCTGTTCAATTTCAATCTCCCGTCCCGAGGCGGTCTCAAAGTCTATGGAACTTGTGGGGGTGAGGCAATAGCAGGGTATATCGTAATGGCGGGCAATAATCGCAATGGAGCAGGTGCCGACCTCAGCCGCCACGTCACCGTTGGCGGCAACCCTGTCGCATCCCAGAAAGACTACATTAACCTTTCCTCGGGACATAAGGTCAGCCACCATATTGTCGCACACAAGGGTAACGTCAACCCCCGCTTTCATCAGTTCAAATGCAGTAAGGCGCGCCCCTTCCATACCGGGCCTCGTCTCACAGGCATATACACGGGGCATATACCCCTTGTGCTGGGCGTGGTAAATCGGTCCCAATGCCGTCCCGTAGTGGGAAGACGCGAGGTGGCCCGCATTGCCGTAGGTCAATATCCCCGCACCGGCCCGCAACACCGCAAGCCCCGCCTCGGCTATATCGAGGCACATTCTGGTATCCTCCTGCTTAATGCTCCGGGCCTCTGCCGTGAGACGCAGCTTGAGTTCGCGCACCATATCCTCTTCGGAATCGGTGCCGGCCAACTCCTCCAAACCGCTGTAGAAACACCTTTCCATACGGTCCAGGGCCCAGGTGAGATTGATGGGAGTCTTTCGCGAAATATACAGGTAGTGCTTGACTCTCAGGAACTCCTTCTCGAACGCCGGCACGCTCTTGGTCTTGAAACGGTTCATACACACCGCCAGCCCCATTGCCGCCGTGATACCCAGAAGCGGAGCCCCCCTGACCTTGAGCAGCGTCATCGCATAGAACATCTGTTCGGCGGTCGTAAGATGGAGGAATTTCTGCTGGGCGGGAAGGACGGACTGGTCGAGGACTATCAGATCCCTTCCGTTCTCGCTCATTTCCACAGCGTCATATTCGAGGATATTCTTCATTGGCCGAACACAAATTTGTCAAAGATAACAAATTTTTCCATTTTTGTCGTCAGTAAAATCGCCGCTATGATAAAGACTCCCGCCATAACCCCGGACACACTTATTCTGAGCCACACCAGGGAAGTGACCAATCCCCCTTTGGACATCGAGATAATCCGTGGCATAATAGATGGCTGCACAGCCGACACCATCCCCTCCGGGCAGGCGCTGCGCCTTCTGGACGCCATCGGCATCAGCAGGGAGCGGGAACTGTTCGTCTCCAATCCGACCGATGTCCACGTGGCCTCCATCGAGATAGGGATGCCCGTATCCATCAGCACCGTCCCCGCTTCGGAGGACGAGATGCCCGAAACGGTGAGTGAAATCTACGACGAGAACACCCTGCGGGTTGAATTCAACCGGATGGTACGGAGCAGCGAAACCCAGGGAGTTATGGTGAGGCCTTCCCTCATCGGCGCCAAAATGTATTTCGGCATAAGGCGCAGAGCCCGCTACGGACACGTCATCGTATGTTCAATATGTTCCGACGGAGAGAGCCGTCCCTCCCGATACATATTCTGTTCGAGACCGGTTTCGCAGGAAGAGGCGCGGGAAGCATACACCCGGGCCGGGGGCTCGGGTGTTGTAGGTCAAATCATATTCATTGACACGCTGCGGCGCCTTTCCGCCTTGTGCGAAGTCGCCCCGGAAATCTTCAAGATGGACATCTGGCCCGTTGTCGGATGCAAGCAGTCCATCATTGCCACCGGCTGCAACATTCTCCTCAAAAGGGAGTCCGACGCTACTGAAGTTTAGCCTTCGACGTATCCTTCAGACCGGTAGCCTTGTTCCAGGCCCCGTTCTTGGAGTCCTTGAAGAAATATCCGATACGCTCAAACTGAACAGCGATGCCGCTGTTGTCCTTGAGCAGGTCTTTCTCTGCAAACGCAGTCGTCTCTATGAGGGAATCGGGGTTGAGATACTCCTTGTAATCCACCCCCTCGGGGATTGCGCCCATCTGCTCTTCGGTAAAAAGGTTGTCTATGAGATGCACGTCGATTTTCTCGCAATTCTCCACAGGCACCCAGTGGATTGTCCCTTTGACAGAGCGCCACTCCCCCGCCCCGGGCTTTGAGGTCGGGTCGTAGGTGCAATGGATTTCGGTGACATTGCCTTCGGCATCCTTTTCAAAGGAGACGCATTTTACGATATAGGTGTATTTGAGGCGCACTTCACCATCGGGTTTGAGACGGAAATACTTCTTGGGAGCATCCTCCATAAAGTCCTCACGCTCAATGTAAATCTCCCGTCCGAACGTTATGGTGCGCTTGGGACCGTCCGGGTCGGCGGGGTTGAGAGGGGCCTCAAAGGTTTCGATACGGCCCGGCTCCCAGTTGTCGATGACGAGTTTTACGGGGTTTATAACCGCCATATAGCGGTTTGACCTTGCGTTCAGATCCTGACGCAGGCACCACTCCATAAGGGAGAGGTCAATGATGTTGTCCCTCTTGGCCACACCTACTTTCTCTGCGAACATCCTGATGGACTCGGGAGTGTAGCCCCTGCGGCGGATTCCGCAGATCGTGGGCATACGGGGGTCATCCCAGCCATCCACAAAACCGTTTTTCACCAGCTCGAGCAGCTTGCGCTTGCTCATTACGGTATATGTAAGGTTGAGGCGGGCGAATTCGTACTGGTGGGAAGGGAAGATTTCCAGTTTCTCTATGAACCAGTCGTAAAGGGGACGATGCACGTCAAACTCCAGGGTACAGATGGAGTGGGTTATGTTTTCGATGGAATCGCACTGCCCGTGGGCATAGTCGTACATAGGGTATATGCACCATTTGTTGCCCGTGCGGTGGTGTTCCGAATGGATTATGCGGTACATCAACGGGTCGCGGAAAAGCATGTTGGGATGAGCCATGTCTATCTTGGCCCT
>JABUTP010000020.1:16653-24349 GCA_021443625.1 Bacteroidales bacterium
TCGGGATACCTGCCCTCCTTCATCTCCTCAAAGAGCTGAAGGTTCTCCTCCACGCTGCGGTTGCGCCAGGGGCTTTCCACTCCGGGCTGCGTCACGGTGCCGCGTCCAAGGCGGATTTCCTCCTGCGTCTGGTCATCCACATAGGCAAGGCCCTTCTTGATGAGCACCTTTGCCCATTCGTAGAGCTGGTCGAAATAATCGGACGCATAGCGCTCCTCCGCCCACTCGAAACCGAGCCACTTGATATCTTCCTTGATGGAATCGACATATTCGGTATCCTCCTTCACCGGGTTGGTGTCATCGAAGCGGAGATTGGTCTTGCCGCCGTATTTCTTTGCAAGGCCGAAATTGAGGCAGATGCTCTTGGCGTGTCCTATATGGAGATACCCGTTGGGTTCCGGAGGAAAACGGGTGGTTATTGATTTATATTTTCCCGACTCAAGGTCGCTTTCGATAATGTCTTCAAGAAAATTGTTCTGGCGCTCGGGAGCGGCGCTGATGTTGACTTCTTCCATTATTACGTTCAGTTTGTTATTGCAAAAATATAAAAAAACGATTAGTTTCGCCATCCTATTTCACCAATCAAACAAAGCTTCAACCAATGGTCAAATCTATGACAGGCTATGGTAAGGCCGAAGCAACCGTTTCGGGCAGCAAATATACCATAGAAATACGTTCTCTCAACGGAAAAAATTGCGACATAACCCTCAAGACATCGGTCATTCCCCGCGAAAAAGAGATGGATGTTAGGCATTTTCTGACCTCAAAACTCGGACGCGGAACCATTGACCTCTACATCAACGTCGAAAACGTTGACAGCACCGATGCCGGCACCATCAACGGCGACGTGCTGAAGGCATATTACGACCAGACTGTCGCCGCCACCGAAGGGAGCGCCCTGAATATGGCCGCCCGGGAAGCCGGCTCAGCCCTGCTGGCCGCCCTGCTGCGTATGCCGAACGTTGTCGAAAACAAGAAAACCGAGCTGGACGAAAGCCAGTGGGACATCCTTTACGGGGCAATCTGCCAGGCCGCCGAAGCTTTGTGCAGTTTCAGAGAGCGCGAGGGGGAGATTCTCCGCAGTGATGTCCTCTCCAAGGTTGATCTCATAGAGTCTTACATCCCGCAGATAGAAGCCCTCGAATCTGAGCGTATCGAGGCTACCCGCAAGCGCATAGAGGGGCGCATAGCCGAAATCGGGCTCCAGCCCGACGCCAACCGGCTGGAACAGGAAATAATCTTTTATATCGAGAAGCTGGACGTCAACGAAGAGAAGGTGCGCCTGAGGCAGCACTGCCGCTATTACCGCGAAACCATAGACGGCGAAGAGATGCCCGGTCGCAAGCTGGGATTTATCGCGCAGGAGATGGGCAGGGAAATCAACACCCTGGGCAGCAAGGCCAACCACGCAGGCATCCAGAAACTCGTGGTCAAGATGAAAGACGAACTCGAAAAGATAAAGGAGCAGTCGCTGAACATCCTCTGACAATCACCGCTTGGCGGCGAGACACCAGTCGCATACGCCGCAGGGTTTCGAGTCGGTCTGGCCGAAGTACTCCAGCAGTTGCTGCTGCCGGCAGCGGTCGTCGGACGACACGTACGCAATCATCGTTTCCTGCCGTTTGACATACCTGCCTTTACGTTCTTCATATTCTTTGGGGTCAATCCTCAGATTGTCGGGAGTGAGCCGTTCGCTCTCAAAGTAAATTATGGGGGATTTGATTTTGGGGATGTAGTTGATGATCCGTCTCGAAGAGAGGTATTTCAGCTTGCTCTCGACCGCCAGTATCGAATATCTGCCGAAGGATGCTATCTTCTCCTCGTCTATCTGGACATAACCGCTGCAAATTCCCTCGTACATCCTCAGTATCGTCTTTACGAACGCGTCATTTTCCGCCGAGCCAAGTTGGATGCGGTACAGTTCATCCCTGCTTACGGTAAAGGTCATTCGGGACGGTATCTCCAACTCCTCGGTAAGCACCCAGTATCCGCACAATTCAATGTATTTTATGGCATAATAGACGTCTGAAGGCATCAGGCGGAATCTCTTGCAGAACTCATCCAGATTGAATTTGCGGCCGGTCCCCAGCCCCTCTCCGTAGGCAATCTGCAGGTGGGAATGCACCTTCTGGTAGATATCCCTTATGAACTCTATCTGAGGAAAAGTGGTGCGGGTCATCTGCGTGAGGCGCTTGATGTCGGTGGCGTTCCACAACAATAACGCATAGGCCCTCTGGCCATCCCGGCCGGCCCTTCCCGCCTCCTGAAAATAGGCTTCGGGGGATTGAGGCATGTCGTAGTGGCACACAAAGCGGACATCGGGCTTGTCGATTCCCATTCCAAAGGCGTTGGTGGAGACTATTATTCTCGTCCGGCCGCTCTTCCAGGCATTCTGGGCAGCCTCCCGCACCTTCGAGTTCATCCCCGCGTGGTAATACGCCGCGTCAATTCCCTGGCTCTGGAGAAATGCAGTCACCTCTTCCGCGCTCTTGCGGCGGGCCACATAGACTATTCCCGTACCCTGCACCCCCCGGCACAGCTTCAGCACCTGACCCAGCTTGTCTTCGCAACGCCTCACGCAATACGACAGGTTGGGGCGCTCGAAACCGGAAACTATCATATTGGGCTGCGGGAAATCGAGAATGGACATTATGTCCTCCGCCACCTGACGGGTTGCGGTTGCCGTGAGAGCTATCACCGGAGGTGTTCCGAAAGCGGAACCTTCCAGTTTGCTGCGCGATTTCGCAATTTCGAGATAATCGGGACGGAAGTCATAGCCCCATTGGGATATGCAGTGGGCCTCGTCCACCACCAGAAAGTTCACATTCATCTTGGCCGCCCTGCCCTGAAACAGGGTTGTCTTGAGCCGCTCCGGAGAGACATAGAGAAACTTGTAATTCCCATAGACGGCATTGTCGAGGGCTATGTCAATCTCGCGGTAACTCATACCCGAACACACCATCAGTGCCGGAATCCCCCTTTTACGGAGATTCTCCACCTGGTCCCGCATCAGCGCTATGAGAGGCGACACTACTATGCAGATGCCCTCCTTCATCATTGCCGGAACCTGGAAACATACCGATTTTCCGCCGCCCGTGGGCATTATGGCCAGCACGTCCTTCCCCCCGAGGGCATTCTTTATGATATCCTCCTGCTGTGGGCGGAAGGAATCATATCCCCAATATCTCTTCAGCGTTTCCAACATAGGCGTAAATACACAAGTTCCCAAATATACAACAAAAAAAAGTCCGTCCCGGTATTGGAGACGGACTTTTTATAATGAGTTCCAAGAAAACTACAGCTGGGGGCCTGCTGCCACAAGAGCCTTGCCGGCATCGTTGCCTTCGTATTTTGCGAAGTTCTTGATGAAGCGGGCTGCCAGGTCTTTGGCCTTCTCTTCCCAAACGCCGTCTGCTGCATAGGTGTCGCGGGGGTCGAGGATGCGGCGGTCAACGCCGGGGAGGGTTACGGGCACCTCGAAGTTGAAGAAAGGAACGTGCTTGGTCTCCACATTGTTGATGGAACCGTCGAGAATCGCATCTATGATGCCCCTGGTGTCACGGATGGAGATACGCTTGCCGGTACCGTTCCAACCCGTATTCACGAGATATGCCTTGGCACCGCTCTTCTCCATACGCTTTACGAGTTCCTCTGCATATTTGGTGGGATGGAGTTCCAGGAATGCCTGGCCGAAACAAGCCGAGAATGTGGGGGTAGGCTCGGTGATGCCGCGCTCGGTACCGGCCAGCTTGGCGGTAAAGCCGCTCAGGAAATAATATTTGGTCTGTTCCGGGGTAAGAATCGAAACCGGAGGAAGCACTCCGAAGGCGTCTGCCGAAAGGAAGATGACGTCCTTGGCGGCGGGGCCGTGGGAGATGGGTTTCACAATCTTCTCGATATGGTTGATGGGATAGCTTACGCGGGTGTTCTCGGTCACGCTCTTGTCGGCGAAATCAATCTTTCCGGAGTCGTCAACGGTGACGTTCTCCAGAAGGGCGTCGCGGCGGATGGCGTTGTAGATGTCGGGTTCGCTCTCCTTGTCGAGATTGATGACCTTCGCATAACAGCCGCCTTCGAAATTGAAGACGCCGTTGTCGTCCCAGCCGTGCTCGTCGTCACCGATGAGGAGACGCTTGGGATCTGTCGAAAGGGTCGTCTTGCCGGTTCCGGAAAGGCCGAAGAAGATAGCGGTGTTCTTCCCTTCCATATCGGTGTTGGCAGAGCAGTGCATTGCGGCAATGCCCTTGAGGGGAAGGTAGTAGTTCATCATCGAGAACATACCCTTCTTCATTTCGCCGCCGTACCAGGTGTTGAGAATAACCTGCTCGCGCGAAGAGGTGTTGAAGGCGACGCAGGTCTCGGAGTTGAGTCCGAGTTCCTGATAGTTCTCCACCTTGGCCTTGGAAGCGGTATAGACCACGAAGTCGGGCTCGAACGATGCGAGTTCCGCCTCGGTGGGTTTGATGAACATATTGCGCACGAAGTGGGCCTGCCAGGCCACTTCCATAATGAAGCGGACTGCCATACGGGTGTCGGCGTTTGCGCCGCAGAAGGCATCCACAACATACAGTTCCTTACCGGAGAGCTGCTTTACAGCAAGATTCTTTACGGTTGCCCAGACGGCCTCCGACATAGGGTGGTTGTCGTTTTTGTAACCTTCGGTGGTCCACCACACCTTGTCGTGGGAATTGGCGTCATCCACGATATATTTGTCTTTGGGGGAACGACCCGTGTAAATACCGGTCATCACGTTCACAGCCCCGAGCTCGGTAACCTTTCCGGCGTCGAATCCCGTGAGAGCGGGATTGGTCTCAGCCTCGAAAAGTTGCTCGTAAGAAGGATTGTAAATGATTCTGGCGGCCTCTATGCCGTACTTTTTCAAGTCAATGTTTGCCATTTCTTTTATGATGATTTTCTGTTATTCGCTATTTGGAGCGGTACAAAAATAGTAAAAATTTCTTTTCGTCACGCACAATAATCAGGCCATAGCGAAGAATTTTTCAGATTGTCAATCTGCTCCGGCCGACCGAGGTCAATCATATTGAAACCGGGGTATTCGACCCCCCTTATCTCAAAGTCGCAACATATTGACACATAGAAATCTATTATCGAGAAGACATCCGGCCATCCTTTCATGACGTCAAGCAGTTTCGGGTTGACTATATGGATTCCCGAGAATGCCAGTCTGCGACATTTTGACATATCGGGCACTGCGCCGGCAGGAGTCTTGACCTCCCCGGTTTTGATGTTGGTCCATCCGACAAGACGGTTGTCTTCATTGAAAAGGAGATATCGGGAAGTTTCCCGCTCGCTTACCAGCAGATGCGCCATAACGCCGGGCCCGGAAGATCTTTCCGTCTCCCTGAGCCGGCCGAAATCCACATTTGAAAAAATATCGACATTGTGGACCAGAAAAGGTTCCGGTCCGGCGAGAAGAGGGGCGGCATATTTTATGGCCCCACCGGTATCCCTCAACAGCCCGCGTTCGTCCGAAACGGTTATGTCCAAGCCGAAATTCGAGTTCGCTTCAAGGTGCCTGATTACCTGATCGCCGAAATGGTGGACATTTACCACGAACTTTTCGAATCCCGCCGCAGAGAGATTCTTGATACGCCGCTCCAGCATAGTCATCCCATAAACGTCCACAAGGGCTTTGGGCTTGTCCGCAGTAAGGGGATAAAGGCGGGTTCCGAGACCCGCTGCGGGAATGAAGGCAATCATTTCAAACGTTTACAGACATTTATATTCGTGTGGTTGACCGTCACGTGGACATTTTCATATTTGGAAGCGATGTGTTCCGCCAGTTTCTGGGCGCCATATACCGACCGGTGCTGTCCGCCGGTGCAGCCGAATGAAATCATAAGGTGGGAGAACCCTCTTTTGATGTAGGTCTCAATCTGGGGATCGGTCAGCGCCTTCACTTTTTCCAGAAAGAGCAGGATGCCGCCATCCTTTTCGAGAAACTCCTGTACGCAGGCGTCAAGGCCGCAATAGGGTTTGTAGGGAGCGTATCTGCCGGGATTTTCAAGGGCACGGCAGTCGAACACGAAACCTCCCCCGTTGCCGCTCAGGTCGTCCGGAATTCCGGCACGATAGGAGAAACTTGTCACCTCCACAGTCAGCAGGCCGTCATTGCTGTCGGTCTGAGGCAGACTTGCCCCTTCGGACAATTTGGACAACACTTCCGAAAGTGTCGGATACGATTCTTGCAACTGCTCATCCAGCAGCCCCCTGACATTGAGCAGAGCATAGGGGATGCTGCTCAGGAAATGGGCCTTTTTCTCTATGTATCCCCTGAATCCGTATGCGCCCAGCACCTGTATCGAGCGGAACAGGACAAACATCTTCAGCGTTTTCATAAAGTCTTCCTTTTCAAAAACCCTGTAGGGCCTGGCGGCATCGAGATAAGCTTCCACAAGTTGCTGACGCAAATCGTCGGGATAGCGGGCCTGCGCCTGCCATACGAACGATGCGATATCGTAATAGACAGGCCCGCGGCGCCCTCCCTGGAAATCTATGAACCAAGGCCGGCCGTCGCGCACCATAACGTTTCTCGACTGGAAATCACGGTACATGAAGGTTTCACAATCTTGGCAGTGGGCCAGAATCCCGTCGGCGAGGTTTTCGAAATCGTCCTGAAGCGAAGTTTCGGAAAACTGAACCCCCGTAAGTTTCAGAAAACAATATTTGAAATAGTTCAGGTCAAACAGAATCCCCCTGCGGTCGAGACTCTCCTGCGGGTAGCATACCGAGAAATCGAAGCCCGCCCCCAGTTCAAACTGGAGTCTTGGCAGAGCCCGCATCACATCCGCAAGCATCCGGCGCGAGTTGTCGTCGTACCGCCCCAGCCTGCGCTGCTCCGCCAGAAGGTCATACAGGGTACTTTCGCCCAGATCCTCCTGAAGGTAGCAGAAGCC
Source organism: Bacteroidales bacterium (assembly GCA_021443625.1). Classification (GTDB taxonomy): domain Bacteria; phylum Bacteroidota; class Bacteroidia; order Bacteroidales; family UBA932; genus Equibacterium. The sequence continues at coordinate 23,571 of JABUTP010000020.1, forward strand.
GTCTTCGCTCACCGCCAGCACCTCCGGGAGGTTCAATCCTTTGGACACCCCGTGGGCGGAGATTGCCCGGAAAGCCTCGTTTTCCTCAATGACAGTTCCCACGGTGCCGATGACCGATGGGGTGCCGTCTCCCGTCAGGCGGTAGTTTCGGCGGTTGCTCCCGGACTCCTGAAGCAATTGGCACACAGCCGGAGAATGGCCGAAGTGCCGTTTGTATAACTCTTGTATTTCTTCCATTGTCTGTTGTATCAGGCCACCCTCATTGTCTTGGCGGGGCTGACTCTTGCCACAAAGAGGGAGGTCAGCATCAATATCGCCATAATCATTGCCAGCGAAAGGGCGTTTGCCAATATGATGTAGCCGAAGTTGAACTCTATGGGAACAAACTTCACAAAATAGTTTTCGGGATTGAGGGAGATAACCCTGAAGTGTTTCTGAAGGAAACAAAGGGACAGGGCCAGCCCGTTCCCTATCAGCAGCCCCTTTGCCACAATGCCGAGGGCAACCCTGCGGAAGACGCGTCCCACCCCTTTGGTGGTCATTCCCATCGCTTTCAGAAGGCCTATGGTGGAAATGTTTTCAAACAGGATGATGAGGAGCGAACTTATCATATTGAACCCCGCCACCACTATCATCAGCAGCAGAATCGCCACCACATTGAGATCGAGCAGGCGGAGCCAGTCGAAGAGATGGGCGAATATATGCTTGACGGAGGTGACGAATAGAGGAGGGTCGTCTTCGGAGGTCGATTCATACACTATGGTGTCAACTTCGTCGTA
>JABUTP010000020.1:24374-26415 GCA_021443625.1 Bacteroidales bacterium
TTGAGACGAATCTCAATGGTCGAAACCTCGTCTCCGCTCCACCCGTTGAGCCGCTGGACCTGACGCAGGTCGCACAACACCATCGTGTTGTCCAGGTCTTCCAACTGGGCGTCAAACAATCCGCACACCCTGAATTTGCGTACTTTCACATCCTCCCCCACAAAATAGGCGGTGATGCCGTCCCCCACGTCGCACCTCATCTGGGCTGCAAGGCGCCCCGAAATCAGGATATCGGACGACACCCTTCCCCGGAGGTTGGGCAGCGCGCCCTTCTGCAACGCCTCCTCGAAGAACGACATATTGTAGAGCGAATCCACCCCTTTCAGACAAACCCCGAAGATATTGTCATCGGTCTTGAAAAGGCCGCTCCGGTAGGCGACTCTTGACAAACCGCTGACAGAGGCCAGCTCTTCAATCTGGCCGAGATATGAAATGGAGTCGGTGAACGGATATTGCTCATTCATCGGAGTCTGACCCGGTGCCACCAGGGAGAGCTGCCCCATAAAACCGGAGGTTTTGTCGCTTATCTCCCGACGGAAGCCCATCACTACCGAAACGGCCACTATGATTACGGCAATGCTCACCGCGACCGAAACGGTTCCGATTTTCGAACTCAGCGAACTGATGTGGCGTCCCTTGCCGTCTATGCGGCATTTCCTTATCCGGTCCCCTATGAAACGATATACATTCATATTCACTCAGGTTACGCTTTTGCAGAACCTAAAACATTCATTTTGCCGAAGCCGTCACGTAACTGTCGTAACGTTCCAGGATGTTGTTTACATATTCCGTGGTTGTCTTTCCGATGAAAGATTCGTTGGTTTCGAACGTCGAAACCACTTCTTCCCAGTCATTGGGATTTTTACCCTCGGAGAGGGCGTGGGTACGGCAGTTGTCAATCTGTCCGTGTCCCGCGTTGTACGAGGCGAGGGCGAACTTCACCACATTCAGCGAATCGAGCCCCTGCTGCCGGTACATGTCCAACAGGTATTTGAGGTGCAGGGAGCCGGCCTTGATGTTCATCTCGGGATTGAACAGGTCGGTAACCCCGTAACGGGCGGCCGTGGCATCCGCCACCTGCATCAGCCCTTTGGCGTTTTTGGATTCGGCGGCAACGTAAAACTGGCTCTCCTGATAGACGAGAGCGGCCAGCAGCATCCAGTCAATCCCCGTTTTCTGCCCGTATTGTTTCAATATGTCGTCATAAGGGGAGAAATTTTCGGCTCCGGCGGTCACTTCCCTGTAAGAACGGTAGTAACGGGTTGATATGCGGCGGTAGAGACGGCTTTCCATAAAATCGGTGAGCCAGATATTGACCGAACGCATCAGGTCATCCTCCCGGCGTCTTGCCACCCACTCTATGCTTCCCCTGATGGGTTTGGACGCTATAAGGTCATCGAACAACGTGTCTGCGACACACTCCTCGGCGTGGGCCACCACCACAATATCTACCTTGCCCGCGACCAGGCTGTCGAGACAGGAGATATCCCCCTGCACGATTTCGATATTGGTGTTAACATAGTCCGCAAAGCACTCCAGCATCTCGTAACTGAGCCCCACCCCCTTCCCCTCGGTGCTTCCGAGACGGCCGCTGAGGGTTATGACACATTTCAATGAGTCGGGATGGCATCTGAAATCGTCCTTCTCCTCAACCGCAGTCACGGGACGGGCATATCCCACCGCCACTGTCAGGATTACGGTGGCAATCGCAGTGCGGATGATATGACTTATGATTTGCCGCTTATTTCGCATAGAAAGGCCAATAGATTCCAAACTTCACAGTTTTGTATGGTCTTATGTAGTTGCAGGCAGAGAAATAGTCGGAAGAAGGCCACCCGTTCAAGGCGTTCGTATATTTGACGAATACCGAAACGCGTTTCCATTGGATATTCACAAAGGCATCCACATAGGGGTTGTTGCCCCACTGTTGCACCCTCTGGTTGTAGAACACTCCCAGGTCGGGCATATATGCCGGTATGTAATATTTCGAATAAGCCACTCCGTTTGCCCCCAGCTGCATCTCCATAACTTCCTTGACAAT
>JABUTP010000020.1:26437-28147 GCA_021443625.1 Bacteroidales bacterium
AGATTCAGCGACAAGTCGGGCAGCGGGAGGACATCGTCACTGGAAGTCATCTGATAGAGTATTTTGTTGTCAAAGTGGAATTTCCACAGACGGAAGTCCTTCCTGAGATAAGCGCTGAAGACGTGGACGGACTCTTCCGACTGGCGTGCCTGCGCTATTGCGTCGTAATAGACCATCCCATCGACCATCGAATATCCGGCGAACAACTCCATATCAAATTTGGGGATGGTCAGTGACCCCTCAAATCTGGTTTCGACTGTCCGGGAGAACTCGTTGTTCCAACTGTGGTGGTTGAACATAAGCTGTTTTTCGAACGGATGGGGGGTATGGGAATTCAGTTCGAAGTGCCCTTTGAGATGAATCCCCTCCTTGATGGGATACACCGAGAGTCTGACATTACCCGCCAGTTTGAAATCCCCGGCATAGTAACCGGTGGTTGTCATTTTGCCGAAAGCATCCCACGCGACGTATTTCCTGAAGGTGCCGTCGGCATTCGCATAGAGATAGGTCCCGTTGCTCGGCTTCACTTTTGCCCCGGTCACGAACTGGTCGAACGCGAAACTGTAGAACCGCAGCAGTTGGTAACCGGCTCCGACATTGAGCTTCGAGACAATTGCATCGGCGCCGAACGGCTGGAGTGTCGCAAAGAATTTGTTTTCGAAACGTGTCACCGCCAGCGAGTCGCAGCTGGCGTTGTTGAAGATATTGAACTCGTTGTTGTAAAAGGCCCTTTCGTCCCCAGATCCGTCGCCTATGACATCCGTGTAGAGTTTGCTGTATTTGGAATATTCCAGACTGTGTCCCAGATAAATGACCGTCCCGTCCCCCACCGAGAGCGAATCCTTGTCCTTTCTGAAGAAATTGAGCGGAACCGCGAGGGACTGGGTCAGGAAAAGCGTCTTGCGCTTGAGGGTGTTCTCGGCACTTTTCAGATTGACGTCTATGGCCTTCGTGTCGATTGTGGTGTCACATACCCAGAAAATATCCTTGATGCCGCCGTTTTCAAATCTTTTTACGGACTGCCCCATAAACGCGGCGTTGAGTTCATATTTTTTTCCGATGTAGTTGACCCCTATGTTGTAGCTGCGGTTGTCGGTACGCTCCCTCTGCAGCATACCGGATGCCCCGTATCTCTGATATTCGAAAGTGAGATTCATCTCGGGGGTTATGTTCTGGGTGCACAGCAGTTTCAGATCCGACTCTTCCTTCTCCTTGTCCATAAAAGGGTTGCCCCAATACGCCAACTCCGTATAGGGGGTTTTGGTGTTGTACATACGGAGGGTTTCGGGGGTGTAGGAATAGGGCAGATAAGGATTGAAGAACGGCGCCACGTCCAGTTCCTCCCGCTGGAAATAGTTCATCGGCAGGGCGGCCGAGCCGGCTACTCCGAGGTAGATGGCATCGGTGGCATCCTTGAAGATGGGATTGTCGTAGAAATGGTAATTGTAGGAGGTGTCTATCGGAACCAGAGTGACGTTGTTGTTGTATTGGTTGTGGGTCCAGGAGAGGATTCTCTCGTAATAGAGTGAATCCGGCAACACGAACGTTTCGAGAATACGGGGAGTGTTCTGGATGACACTGTCCCGATATTCCTTCTTCTGCTGCTTTATAAGCATTTTGATGTCCCGACTGTCGTGCAACGTCATACAGATGGAGTCGCAGTAGCAGGCATAGAGAGAATCCAACTCCCTGATGCAGGTGCTGTCGAGA
>JABUTP010000020.1:28166-30255 GCA_021443625.1 Bacteroidales bacterium
AGGGTATCCTGACTATTGGCAATGAGTTCCCTGACTATCCTGGTTTCGGATGTGTCTATCACCGAGTTGCCCTGAGAGTCGAGGATTAGATTGCCCGCATCATCGACTTTATAGACTATCGTATCCTTGTCCTGCATCATCGGGCTGAAGCGTGCAAAGCGGAGCGGTTTCCCCTCGGCAAACACAAAAGCCGCGGCAATCAGGAGCGTTATGGTAATAATTCTTTTCAAACAGTTCTGCGAATCGGTACAAAAGACCAAAATCGCGCCAAGTTACGATTAAGTGGGCTAAAATTCAAACTTTGTTCATTTTTTCACTACATTTGTTAGGTATCAGATTGTATTTGTATGAAACGAATTTTTATATTTTCGCTATGTCTGATTGCCGGTCTGGCCCTGAGTGTCAACAGCCGCGCAACTGACCTTGAGGCGGCTTTGGCTTCGCTACCATCCGTCAAAAAAGTCGAAACCATGGATTGCGGCCCCTTTGCCGGAAAATACCTTCTCTGGTTCGAGCAGCCGGTCAGTCACAAAGACCCCTCCAAGGGGACATTCCTTCAAAGAGTTGTGGTCGGTAATGTCTCCCGGGACAGCGCCACGGTGATGGTTGCCGAAGGGTACAATGCCGATTACGCCCTCCGCAACGGCTACCGCGAAGAACTCTCCCGCCTGTTCAATCTCAACAACGTCGTGGTGGAACACCGGTATTTCAAGCCCTCATCCCCGGAGATTGTGGATTGGACTTATCTGACCGCAGAGAACGAAGCGGCCGACCTGCATGCCGTAGTGACACAACTAAAGAGCATATTCCCCGCCAAATGGATAGCCACCGGCATCAGCAAGGGCGGGCAGAATTCCGCAATCTACAGGGCCTTCTATCCCGAAGACGTGGATATTACCGTCCCCTACGTGGGACCGTTCTGCCGCAAGGTGGAAGATGGCCGGCACGAGCCTTTCATCGCCTCTTTTGCAGGCACGCCCTCCGACCGCAAGGCGGTGCGCGACTTCCAGAAGGAGTTTCTGTCAAGGAGAAGCACCATTCTGCCGATGTTTGAGAAACAGTGCTCGGATGAAGGGTTGAAATTCAGGATTCCCATAAATGAAGTTTATGACATGTGTGCCCTCGAATTCTCTTTTGCATTCTGGCAGTGGGGGATGCCGGTATCCAAGATACCCGGCAGCAGCGCTTCTGACTCCACCATACTGAATTTTATGAATCTGGTGAGCGGGGCGGACTACTGGGCCGAAGGAAGCGCACACGAACCTTTCTTCGTGATGGCCGCCCACGAACTTGGGTACTATGGATATGACACCAAACCATTCCAGGGTCTTCTCACGATAAAGAGCGCCAAAGGGTATCTGCGCAGATGCTTCCTGCCGGAGAGTGCAAGGAACATAAAGTTCGACCCCGCGCTTTCGCGCAAAATGGACAAATTCCTCAAAACCAACGAATGCCACATCTTGTTCATATACGGGGAATTTGACCCTTGGAGCGCCGTCAGGGCGGGCGACACGCACTCTGCAGACAATTACATCTTCATCGACCCGGCGGGGAGCCACAGGGCGAGAATCGGAACCTTCCCCCAAAGGACACAGGATGAAATAAAAGCCATCCTGGAAGGGTGGCTGCGGGAATAAACAAAAGCAAAAGCCCCTGCAGATGGGGCTTTTATGCTTGTCTCAAGCGGGCATTACCGGAGAAGACTCTCAATGGTAGTCATTTCCAAAATATTTATCGCCAAATTTCTTCTCGTAATCTTTGGCGAATTTCTCCCTGCGTCTTTGCTCAGCCCTCTCCTCGTCTTCCGGGGTATAAAACCCACCGTTTTTCCATCCTACAATCTTCAAGCAGATAAAGAATATGAGCGGTATTCCAACCTGTATTCCGAATAAAATCAGGGCAAAGGTTGGGTCGGTGATGAATGACAGCGTCATGAAAAATATCCACATAACCTTATGAATTAGATAATTTGGTCAAGACCAACCGAAGATGAAGTTAGTCAAGAATTTTGTGTAAACAAAAAATAGATGAAATAACCATAAAAAAAAGGATGCCGGACATTTGTGATGTCCGGCATCCCGGTTGGAAG
>JABUTP010000021.1:0-11407 GCA_021443625.1 Bacteroidales bacterium
CACAACGAAGCCATCCACAAGATTGAGGAAGTGGCCGGAATGACCGCCCAGGCAGCCAAGGAACAACTTATTGAGAGTATGAAGGAGGAGGCCAAGACTCAGGCGATGTCCTATATCAATGACACTATGGAAGAGGCCCGCCTCAATGCCGCCAAAGAGGCCAAGCGCATAGTCATCAACACTATCCAGCGCACCGCCCCCGAAATTGCCATAGAAAACGCCGTGACCGTGTTCAACATCGAAAACGATGAGGTAAAGGGTCGCATCATCGGCCGTGAAGGACGCAACATCAGGGCCCTCGAGGCCGCCATCGGAGTTGAGATTGTGGTCGATGACACTCCCGACGCAATTCTCATTTCGGCATTTGACCCCGTACGCAGGGAGGTGGCCCGCCTGGCGCTCCACCAGCTCGTGGCAGACGGCCGTATCCACCCCGCCCGCATCGAGGAAGTTGTGGCCAAGGTGCAGAAACAGCTTGAAGAGGAGATTATGGAAACCGGCAAGCGCACCTGCATCGACCTCGGCATCCACGGTCTCAACCCGAGTCTCGTCAGGATGGTTGGTCGTATGAAATATCGCAGTTCATACGGACAGAACCTGCTCCAGCACTCCCGTGAGGTGGCCAACATATCGGCAATCCTCGCTTCGGAACTCGGTCTCAATCCGAAGATTGCCAAGCGCGCGGGTCTGCTTCACGATATCGGAAAGGTTTCGGAGGAAGACCACGAACTGCCACACGCCATTCTCGGTATGAAGATGGCCGAAAAATTCAAGGAAAAACCGGAGGTTTGCAACGCCATCGGAGCTCACCACGAGGAGGTGGAGATGACTACCCTCATTTCACCCATCGTGCTTGTGGCTGACGCCATTTCGGGTTCCCGACCCGGAGCACGCCGCGAGGTTATCGAATCGTACATCAAACGTCTCAAGGATATGGAAAACATAGCCGCTTCCCGCGAAGGTGTGGTCAAGGCCTATGCAATCCAGGCCGGCCGCGAACTCAGGGTCATCGTAGGCGCGGAACAGGTTTCCGATGCCGAGTGCGACACCATTTCCAATGAAATCGCCCGCAAGATCCAGGATGAGATGACATATCCCGGACAGGTCAAGATTACCGTAATCCGCGAGGTGCGCAGCGTGGCCATCGCCAAATAACAATCCCCTCTTCATCAAGAGGATTGTCCGCGCCCCTTCGGGGGATTCACTTCAGGGACAACTCCCTTTCGAGATTGCGCAACTCCCCGTAGAGGCGGTGAAGCGGCAGTCCCATCACATTGAAATAAGAGCCGTTTATAGACGAAATGCCGATGTGTCCAATCCATTCCTGGATTCCGTACGCACCGGCTTTGTCGTATGGCTTGTAGTTGTCGATGTAGTAGGAAATTTCATCTTCGCCCAAAGTCTTGAAGGTGACTGCGGTGGCGTCGGTAAATGACCTGGCGGAGCCGCTGCCGCTCTTGAGCACGACGCCGGTCAGCACATAGTGGGTGTTGCCCGAGAGCAGGTGCAGCATCCGCACGGCATCGTCGCGGTCACGGGGCTTGCCCAATGCAGACATCCCCCCGGTTGAGGGGTCCTTGACAAATACCAGCGTGTCGGCCGTAACCAGGATTTCGTCGGGGGCAAGGGGGCGGTGGAAGCCGTCGGCCTTGTTCTGCGCCAGAAATTCGGGGATTCTGTCCCACGGCAGGGAGTCGGGAAAAACCTCTTTGCCGCCCTTCGGGGTTTCAACGGAGATGTCCAGTCCCAAATCCCTCATCAGTTGCTGCCTGCGGGGGGAACCGGAAGCCAGGGTAATTTTTATCTTTTCAAACATTATGGGCTGTTTTTGTTGTGCGAAGGTACGATTATTTTTGCTGTCGCCCCCTTTTTTTTTACCTTTGCGACAATGTGGCAGATTATGATGAGCCGTTCCGCCCGATTAAAAGAACTTTAGAAAAATGACAGAGTTATCAGCAAAATACGATCCCCAGTCGGTGGAAGACAAATGGTACGCATATTGGCTTCAGCACCGCTGTTTCCATTCGGAGCCCGATGGCCGTGAACCTTATACGATAGTGATTCCGCCCCCGAACGTGACTGGAATCCTCCATATGGGACACGTTCTCAACAACACCCTGAACGACGTGCTTATCCGCCGTGCAAGGATGGACGGAAAGAACGCCTGCTGGGTGCCGGGTACCGACCACGCCAGCATTGCCACCGAGTCCAAGGTGGTGGCCCGCCTCAAGGAGAAGGGTATTTCCAAGGAAGACCTTACCCGCGAAGAGTTTATGGAGCACGCCTGGCAGTGGAAAGAGGAGCACGGCGGCATCATCCTGCAGCAGCTCCGCAAGTTGGGCGCATCGTGCGACTGGGACCGCACCCGTTTCACAATGGAGCCTGAGTTGTCCAAGGCCGTCATTGCAACGTTCTGCCATTTCTATAAAAAGGGTTTGATATACAGGGGGGTGCGGATGGTCAACTGGGATCCGGTTGCCCTTACCGCCATAAGTGACGACGAAGTTATCCACAGGGATACCCAGAGCCACTTCTACCACCTCAAATACTATATTGCTGATGCCGAAGGCAATCCCACCGACCAGTACCTCGTCATCGCCACCACCCGCCCCGAAACGATTATGGCGGACGCTGCAATCTGCGTGAATCCCGCCGACGAACGCCATCACTGGCTGCGGGGCAAGAAAGTTCTCATTCCGCTCATCAACCGCGCCATCCCCGTAATTGAAGACGATTACGTGGAGATGGACTTCGGTACGGGATGCCTCAAGGTTACTCCCGCCCACGATGCCCACGACTACGAAATAGGCCTGCGGCACAACCTTCCCGTGATGGATATCATCGATGACCACGGCCGTCTCAACGAGCAGGCCCGGATTCTGGTGGGCGAGGACCGATTTGTGGCGAGGGAGAAGATTGTGGAGATGCTTCGTGCCGAAGGGAATCTTCTCAAGGTCGAGGATTACACCTCGCCGGTAGGGTATTCGGAGCGTACAAACGCCGTCATAGAGCCCAAACTCTCGGCACAGTGGTTCCTCAAGATGGAGGAGATGGCCGCCCGCGCATTGGACGACGTTGAGTCCGGCCGGATTAAATTCATCCCCGACAAATACCGCAACACCTACCGTCACTGGATGGAAAATGCCCACGACTGGTGCATTTCCCGTCAGCTCTGGTGGGGACAGCGCATTCCCGCATATTATCTTCCCGACGGCAGCGTGGTGGTGGAGGAGACTCCCGAACTCGCTTTGGAGGCCGCCCGCAAAACAGACGCCTCCCTTACTGCCGCCGACCTTCGGCAGGACGACGACGTGCTCGACACCTGGTTCTCGAGCTGGCTGTGGCCCATCTCGGTGTTCGATCCCGAAAGACCGGGGCATCCCGAGCACAAGCCCAACGCCGACCTGGCCTATTATTATCCTACAAACGACCTTGTGACCGGACCCGACATTATTTTCTTCTGGGTGGCAAGGATGATCATGGCCGGTGGGGAGTTTATGGACGAGATTCCTTTCAGGAACGTATATTTCACGGGAATTGTGAGGGACAAGATAGGCCGCAAGATGAGCAAGACCCTCGGCAACAGTCCCGACCCGCTCGATCTGATAGCGAAGTACGGCGCCGACGGAGTCCGTATGGGAATCCTGCTCTGCACCTCGGCCGGCAACGACATCATGTTCGATGAAAGCCAGGTTGAGCAGGGGCGCAATTTCTGCAACAAGATATGGAATGCATACAGGCTCATAAAGGGATGGGAGACCGCGCAGACAGAACAGCCCGTAGAGGCGAAGATTGCCTGCGACTGGTTCGGCAGCAAACTGGCCATGACCGAGAGTCTGGTGGCCGACCATTTCGCCAAGTTCCGCATCAACGATGCTCTTATGTGCATCTACAAGCTCTTCTGGGACGATTTCTGCGCCTGGTATCTCGAGCTCATCAAGCCGGCTTACGGAAAGCCGGTGGATACTGTAACGTTCAACACCGCACTCGGCTATTTCGAGCAGTTGCTGCGCCTTCTCCATCCGTTCATGCCTTTCATCACCGAAGAGTTGTGGCACAACATCGGCGAAAGGGGTGAGGGGGAAACCATAATGTTCCAACCCACTCCCGAGGCGGGTGCCTTCACTCAGGAGATTGTCGCCGACTTTGACGTGGCCACCCAGGTGGTGGTCGAACTCAGGGCCATCCGCCAGAAGAAGAACATCTCACCCAAGGAGCCCCTCAAACTCAAAGTCAAAGGGCAGTATCCCGTTTCGATGAATCCCGTGGTTGCCAAGATGGCAAACATCGATTCGATAGAGGTTATGGATGATTTCTCCTCATTGGGAAGCGGCGAAACCTTTATGGTCAATACCCTGCAGTTCTACGTTCCGCTCGAGGGGATGATTGACGTCGAGACGGAAAAGGCGAAGATTCTGGCCGAGATAGCACGCTACGAGGGCTTCCTCAAAGGTGTCAACGCCAAACTCGGCAACGAGAAGTTCGTTGCCAACGCTCCCGCCGCAGTGGTGGAGATGGAACGCAAAAAACAGAGCGACGCCACGACCAAGCTGGAAAACCTGCGGCAGAGTCTCGAAAAACTTGGATAACAAACTAAAAATTTGATACTATGAAGACTATTTTGCTTTTGGGACCATTGGGTTTGCCCGAAATCGTCATTATCCTTCTCATCGTGCTCCTTCTTTTCGGAGGCAAGAAAATTCCCGAGCTTATGAGGGGACTCGGCAAGGGTATCCGCAGCTTCAAGGAGGGGATGAAGGATGTCGAGAAGGACGTCAACGAAATCAAGTCCGAAATAGAGAGCGAAGACAAATAACAACTTTCCGATATGGCTGACAAGGAGATGTCCTTCTGGGATCATCTCGAAGACCTGCGCAAGGTTTTGTTTACCTGCGCAATTCTCTTGTTTGTACTGATGATGGGGGCCTTCTTCCTGAAGGAACCGATATTCAACGTCATCTTTGCTCCGCTGTCAAGCGACTTTATTCTTTACAGGGGTTTTGACAAGGTCATCGGGATTTTCGGCGCATCCGTGCCCGAATTTGACGTCCAGATCATAAATTACAAAATGACGGCACAATTCTTCACCCACGTGAAGGTATCCTTTTACGTGGCTCTGGTTGTGGGGATGCCGTTTTTGTTTTATGAATTGTGGACATTCGTACGCCCGGCCCTCTATCCGAAAGAGAAGAAAGCCATCAAGGGTTCCTTCGGCTTCGCGGCGATTCTCTTTTATACGGGAGTCCTGGTGGGCTATTATATGGTCCTGCCCCTTACCGTCCGCTTTCTCGGTACCTATCAGGTTTCGCCGGATGTGCCGAATGCGATAGATTTGTCGTCGTATATCGGCATCTTCACCTCCCTGATAATCATTATGGGAATTGTCTTCGAAATGCCTATTCTGGCGGCTCTTCTCTCGCGGCTCGGGGTTATCTCGAAGGAGTGGATGAAGCAGTACCGCAGGCACGCGGTGGTGGTGCTGGTCATTGTTGCGGCCATCATCACGCCGAGCGGCGACCCCTTTACCCTGATGGTGGTTTCGGTCCCCCTTTATCTGCTCTATGAGTTGAGTATTTTTGTGGCGCGTAGCAACAAAGGCCGGGACCTGGAAGAGGGCGAAGATGTATTGGAGGAGGAGAGTGAATGATATCGCTGAATGACCTTACGGTTTCGTTCGGAGGGTTCACCCTGCTGGACAACATCAATCTTCATATTTCCGAAAAGGACCGGATAGGGCTTGTCGGCAAGAACGGAGCCGGCAAATCGACCCTGCTCAAACTTATCGTGGGGCAGCAGCACCCGACCTCAGGAAAGGTGATGGTGCCGGACCGGCTAAATGTCGGATACCTTCCCCAACATATGGAACACAATCGGGGAAGAAGCGTGTTGGACGAAACCCTGACCGTTTTCGGAGACCATTTCGCGATGCAGCAGAGGGTGGAGGCCATATCCAGAGAACTTGCCGAAAGGGAGGACTACCAGTCCAAGGAGTATTCCCGTCTCATTGTGGAACTCAACGAAATCAACGACCGGCTGGCCTTGATGAGCGGCGAGGCGCCCGAAGTCAAGGCAGAACGCACACTGAAAGGTTTGGGATTCCGCGAGAACGAGCTCGGCCGCAACACCGAAACCTTCAGCCAGGGTTGGAATATGCGCATCGAACTGGCAAAGATTCTTCTGCGCAATCCCGACGTCCTACTGCTGGACGAGCCTACCAACCACCTTGACATAGAGTCCATAGAGTGGCTTGAACAATATCTCCGCAATTTTGCGGGGTCGCTGGTTCTGATTTCGCACGACCGCCGTTTTCTCGACAACTGTACCGGACGAACGGTGGAAATCATGCTGGGGCATATCCACGACTACAAAGTGCCGTACAGTCAATATCTGGAGCTTCGCAAGGAGCGAATCCAGCAACAGCGGGCTGCCTACGAAAACCAGCAGCGCACCATAGAAAAGACCGAGGAGTTCATTGAGAAATTCCGCTACAAACCCACCAAGAGCAACCAGGTGCAGTCGCGCATCAAGCAACTGGAAAAAATGGACCGCATAGAACTGGAGATTGAGGACAATTCGGCTCTGGTTGTAAAATTTCCTCCCGCACCCCGCTCGGGCGACGTCGCTTTCAAAGTTACTGATGCCGCAGTAAGTTACCCCGACCAGCCGCAGAAGATTATCCTGAAAGGGGCCAACCTCGAAATCAAAAGAGGTGAGAAGGTGGCGTTTGTGGGGCGCAACGGTGAAGGTAAGACCACTATGATGAAGGTCCTGATGCGCGCGCTGGAACCCATCGAGGGGAGCGCTACCGTCGGATACAACGTCAAGACAGGCTACTATGCACAGAACCAGGACGACGTTCTGGACAAAAACGATACGGTGTTCGACACCCTCGACAGAATTGCAGTGGGGGATATCCGGACCAAAATCAGGGATATTCTCGGGGCATTCCTTTTCAAGGGGGAGGATATCGACAAGAAGGTGGCGGTCCTGAGCGGTGGCGAGCGGGCCCGTCTGTCGATGGCGCGACTGATGCTGGAGCCGTATAACCTTCTGGCACTGGATGAACCCACCAACCATATGGACATCCGTTCCAAAACCATTCTGAAGCAGGCTTTGGCGAAATATGACGGCACTCTGATAGTCGTCTCCCACGACAGGGATTTCCTGTCGGGACTCGTCACTAAAATCTACGAGTTCGGTGACGGAAAGGTGCGGGAGCATCTGGGTGGGGTGGACGATTTCCTGGCACGGAAACGGGCGGAAAGTTTTGCCGACATCGAGCGCAAACAGCCGTCTAAGGAGGCGCCTTCCGCTCGGGGCACGGGTGCCGCCGATTCCCCCAAAGCACCTCAGGGCAAATCTTTAGCCGACAAAGATGAAACAACTCCTCCCGCAAGGCGCGACTCCCAGGCAGAAAGGGCCCGCCAGAAGGAACTGGGCAAACTGAAGAACCGCCTCTCGGTGGTGGAAAAGGCCATCGCTGCAATCGAGGCCAAGATGGCGGAATTGGAAACCCATCTTTCGGAGCCGAAAGATGGGGATGATATAATGGAACTCACAAGGGAGTATTTCGACCACAAACGCCAGTTGGACTACAAGATGTCCGAATGGGAAGAGTTGGTGGGCAAGATTGAGGGTTTCGACGCTTAATTCAGCTTTTTCAGACTCGAAGCCCTGCCGATGGAGGGTTTGATGATGAGTTGGGGATTGCTTGTCTTGTATTGGCAGGAACTCGTTCCGGTCATCTCTATCTCAAGTTCTTTGGCAACGTCGAGAGTGGCTCTCGATGCTCCGCTCGCCTCAATCTCGGCCTTGTCAACGGGGAACAGTATGGCATCTATGTATCCGCCGCCACTGCATTCCCCTTCCAGTTCGGTTCCCTTTCCGATGAGGGTTACTCTCGAAGTGCCGCTGACCTGCATCGACACTTCTTCGTAATCGCCGGTAACGGTGCAGGCCGCAACTCCGGAGGCCTCAATCTCGAGGTCGCTGCAGCAGCCGCTTATGCTGACGTTGCTCTTGCCGCCGGCATTGACGTCAACTTCCCCGCCGTTAATCTCAAGGTTCTTGATTTTGGACATTCCGCCCGCATTGACCTTGAATGTCCCCATAGGGCTGCCGAATGTCCCCTCGCTGTCGAGGGTGGCGAGTCCCGAAAGGTTTATCTGTACGAGGGAAGGGACCTTGATGGTCACTTCCTGAACCTTCTTCTGCAGATTGTTGAGTTTCTTGGGCATTTCGTCAAGTTTGACATAAAGGATTCCCCCCATAATCTTGACGCTGAGATATTCTTCGTAATCGGCATCGATGGTGGCGGTGACGGAGTATTCCCCGTCGCTCTGGATAAGATGAACCTCAAACCGGTTCTCGACCTGTATTCCGATGAACTCTCCAAGGTGGGTGAAATCTTTGGTCAGGACACTTGCCGAGAGGGCTGCCGGCAATAAGACGGCCGTTAGAATAAACAATGCTCTTTTCATACTTCGATAAATGTTATACTCAAAATTACTAAATTTGTTCAAAATTTATGCCATATGAAGAGGTCTTTTTTGCTCGCAGCGCTGTGTATGCTGTTGCTTCCGGCTTTTGCCGATGCCCAGGAGAAATGTGTCAAATCCCAGTGGGAAGGGGCCAGGGTAGTCATTCTCGGCGATTCCATCAGCGACCCCGGCTCCGGTGACGGCTCCACCCATTACTATGGTTACCTGAGGGATATGATGGGCATCGATTCATTTTCGCTCGGAGTGAGCGGCGCGCAGGTCATCCATCTGTATTCCCAGTTGGAACGGCTCGAAAAGGAATATGGCAACGAATTTGACGCAATGCTGATTTTTGTCGGAACCAACGATTTTGACAACAGCGTGGTGCTTGGAGAGTGGTTTACATACACCACGGAGAACATCCACGGCAGGGGAGGCCAGGATCACGGGGTGCTGAGACGCGACTTCGTGATGGACGACTCCACGTTCAGGGGACGCCTCAACCGCTTTATGAGTACCGTCAGGAAGAAATTTCCCGACAAGCAGATAATCCTTATGACGACGCCCCATCGTGGGTATGCGTGTTTTTCCGAGACCAATGTCCAGCCGGCCGAGAACTATGCCAATAACATCGGATGCTTCATCGATGAATATGTGGATGCCGTTCGCCAGTGCGCCTCAATCTGGAGTGTTCCCCTGATAGACCTTTACGGCGCAAGCGGTCTCTTTCCGCTGTACGGCGAGTATGCTCCCTATTTTGCAAACGAAGAAACGGATATGCTTCACCCCTCGGACCTCGGTCATCACCGCCTTGCGTCCCTCATAATGTACCAGCTGCTCGCCCTGCCCTGCAAATTCTGACAGGCGGGCCGGCAATCCGGAAAGAATGCTAATCAGTGCAGACCCCGAGGCGGAAGACGGTGGTGCTGGAGTATGTCTGGCCCGGGTCGATACGGGTCGAGGGGAATGAGGGTATGTTGCAGGAGTTGGGGAACTTCTGCGCCTCAAACACTACGGCTTCCCTGTAGTTGAGTTTCCTGCCCCATTTGCCTTCAAGCCGGCCGTCAAAGAAGTTTCCGGAATAGAACTGGAAACCGGGCTGGTCGGTGAAAATCTCCAGAATACGGCCCGAAGCGGGGTCATAAAGAGTTGCTGCCGGCACGAGACCGGTTGCTCCGTTTCTGTCGAGCACCCAGTTGTGGTCGTATCCGAGACTGTATTGCAGCTGGATGTCATCGCAAGCGATGTCGGTGCCGATGGCCTTGGGGGTGCGGAAATCAAAGGGGGTGCCTGTCACGTCCCGTATCTCGCCGGTTGTGGTTATGAGACTGTCAACCGGAGTGAACGCCGAGGCGTTGATGTAGAGGATATGGTCGAGAATGGTCCCGCTGCCTTCGCCTCCGAGATTGAAGAACGGATGGTGGGCGATGTTGAGGTGTGTAGGGGCGTCAGTTGTCCCCTGAATATCGACAGAGAAAGTGTTGTCCGAGCCGAGGGCGTATGTCAGGACGATGCTCCGGTTGCCCGGGAAACCTCCTTCGCCATCCGCTGCGCAGTATTGCATTACGATGGTGCTGTCGTTGTGCTCCAACACGTCCCACACCTGCAGGTCAAGTCCGGCCTGGCCGCCATGGCAGAGGAAGATCTCGTCCGAAAGCACGTATTCCTTGTCATCCATTGTGAAACGGCTGCCGGCTATGCGGTTGGCCACCGGCCCTACGGTGGCGCCCAGGTAGCGTTCGCTTACAAAATTCACATATTCGTCCAGATTGTTGAATCCGAGTACGATGTCGGCCTGATTGCCATCCTTGTCGGGACACCAGAGCGATACCACGCGTGTGCCGTAGTTGGTCACCTGCATTGTGAGGTCGCCACCTCTCAAAGTGTAGAGACTTACGGGTTTGCCTTCTATGGTGGCATCGAATGCCGCAGCATCGATCAACTGAACCTGAGCGGTCTTCGGGGTGCAGGCTGCCATCAGGAGGACAAGCGCTGCAGAAAAAATGAAACGTTTCATATCTTGATGTTTGCGATGGCGTTGTCTATGCGGCGAAGACTCTCGTCCTTGCCTATGAACTGGCAGATGGCAAAGATGTCGGGCCCCTGGCCGATTCCCATTATGGCTATGCGCAGGACGTTCATAATCTTGCCCATAGGGAGCTGGTTGTCGGTAATCCACTGCCGCACGACTTCTTCAGCATTCTCCTTTGAGATGATGTCCATTGCGGCGAGAATGTTGCGCAACTCCTTGAGATATGCGACATTTTCTTCGTTCCAGAACTTCGCCACACTCTTCTCGTCATATTTTTCGGGGGCCTTGAACATATAAAGTGTCAGTCCGATAAGTTCCTTGGGGAAGGTCACCCTTTCCTTGATGATGGCAACGGCGGCTGCGGCCTTGTCGGCGGAGGTCTCGATGCCCACCTCGGCAAGTTGTTTTACAAGGTATCCGGCAAGGAATCCGTCACTTGCCGAACGGATGTAATGGGCGTTGAACCATTTGGCTTTCTCGGCGTTGAACCTTGCGCCGGCCTTGCTGACCTTCTCCAGGGAGAATGCCTTGCAAAGCTCATCGAGCGAGAATATCTCCTGCTCGGTCCCGGGGTTCCATCCCAGAAGGGCCAGCATGTTTATGAAAGCCTGGGGCAGATAACCCTCTTCGCGGTAGCCCATAGTGACTTCGCCTTCGGGAGAGTGCCATTCGAGAGGGAATACGGGGAAACCGAACTTGTCCCCGTCCCGTTTGCTCAACTTGCCCTGTCCCTGCGGTTTGAGCAGCAGCGGCAGGTGGGCGAACTCGGGCTGGCTGTCCTGCCATCCGAAGGCCCTGTAAAGCAGATAGTGGAGCGGGAGGGAAGGAAGCCATTCCTCACCGCGGATTACGTGGCTGACCTCCATCAGATGGTCATCCACGATGTTTGCCAGAT
>JABUTP010000021.1:11466-19361 GCA_021443625.1 Bacteroidales bacterium
TGACGGTAATGTTGCCGCGAATCAGGTCTTTCATCGCAACGTCCTCGCCTTCGGGCATCTTGAACCGGATAACCCATTTCTCTCCGGAGGCGATGAGCGCGTCGCACTCTTCTTTGGAGAGTGAAAGGGAGTTTTTGAGGGACAGGCGGCTGGAGGCATTGTAGGAGAAAGTCTCACCGCGACCTTCCATCTCCTTGCGCAGGGCATCAAGTTCCTCGGCTGTGTCGAAGGCGTAGTAGGCATTGCCGCTTTCTACCAACTGCAGCGCATATTTGAGGTATATCTCTTTGCGCTCGCTCTGGCGGTAGGGGGCGTGGGGGCCGCCGACGCCGACTCCTTCGTCAACCGTGATGCCGCACCATTTGAGCGACTCGATTATATAATCTTCGGCACCGGGGACAAACCGCTGGCTGTCGGTATCTTCTATTCTGAGGAGGAAATCTCCACCGTGGTGACGGGCAAAAAGGTAGTTGTACAACGCTGTTCTCACACCTCCGATATGGAGGGGGCCTGTGGGGCTGGGGGCAAAACGCACCCTTACTCTTCTCTCTGACATAATTCCAAATGGGTTTATCTAAATACCGGACAAATTTACCAATCCCTTCGGGATTTTTTCATACAAAATCCCAAAATATTGACCTGAAGAGCCAAAAGGTCAGACAAAACGTCTTTTTGAGGCAAAAAAAAGGCTGCCTTCGCGGGCAGCCTGAAATATCCTGGTAGTCGATAGGAGAATCGAACTCCTATTTAAAGATTGAGAATCTTTTGTCCTGACCGTTAGACGAATCGACCATTTGTTTGTTTCGTCGGCAAATATATACCAATAATTCGAATTGACAAAAAATTTTTCTGTAAACGGAAATTCCGAACACGATTTTCCGACATTTTCTCATTTCGGCCCTCCCGCGATATAATTTTGCAGGCACAAACTATAGAGGCACGAGGATGAAGAAAATGATTGCGGCGGTTACCGCCATACTGTTGTCGCCATATATCTCAACAGCGGACGAGACGGAGGTGAAGACGACCTCCGGATACGAAAGCGGAACCGTTGCAATCTCTTCAAATATAATGTCGTGGCTGAATCTGGCCACGCTCAATGCCGAAGCGCAGTATCTTGTGGATGGCACGACATCCGTAAAAGCCGGCGTCAAGTACAACCCTTTTTCCTACGGCTCCTGCTCCCGCTGCGGACGCAAGGGCGTTCAGGAGAAGTTTCTGACCCCCTCCGTGGGGATTGTCCGTTGGTTGGACGCCCCTTTCACCGGACCGTACGCCACGGTGGGTGCGTTGTTCTCGACCTACAATGTCTGGAATGTGCTTTCCGAAAAATCCTTTCAGGGACGGCTCGGGGGAATAACGGCCGGGGGAGGATATTATTGGGGGATTTCTCGTCAGTGGAGGGCTTCCCTGGGACTGGAAATAATGGCATTTTACCACAACACTTCCTATTACGATGCTCCGCGGTGCGGAATGCCGCTTGGAAGCAGGAGGGGAGTGTCGGCCTTCCCGAGCGATATCCGGCTGGGCGTGTCATATATCATCGAATGACGTTATGAGAGAGCGTGTGGGCATATTTCTGTTGACTTTACTGGCCGTAGCGGGCCTGCCTTCCTGTATTCTGGAAAACAGGGAGGATTGCCGGTGCTTTCTACATATCGATTTGAGCGGGGTTGACAGCGGCAGGGTGGCAAAGATGAACCTGTGGATAGACGGCGCCGACAACGGGTATCAGGAAAAAATGGTGGTGGATTGTTCCGATTACGACAAAGACATAGTGTTAAAGGTGGACAGGAGGACATCACTGCTGTATGCGTGGGGAAACATCAACAGTTCGGCCTTGTATGACGATATGAGGCAGCTTTATGTTGCAGATGCGGCAGACAGTCTGTGGAGTTTCAGCGAGTTGTTGGATTGCAGTGGGGACGAAACCCGTGTGACTGTCGTGCCCAGACGGCAGTATGTCCCTGTCACCGTTTACGTAAGGGGAGACCTGACGGACATTTCGGATGTGAAGGTATGGTTCAGCCGGAGCGACAAGGCGTTCAACTACAACAGTTCGGTTGTGGAAAGCAGCGGCACTATGGAGGCATCGGCAGTGGCGTTCCCGGGCGACGCCGGAGGATATTGGCAGTTTGAACTGAACTACCCGCGCCAGGCGGCGGCAGAAGAGGCGATGCTCAATCTGGGTTTCACGAAGGGAGGCGGCACGGTTCTGCAGAACTACACCATAGGGGCAATGCTGAAGTCCGAAGGGGTGGATCTCTCCGAAACGGATCTGGACCCAATAGTGATTGATTTTACGATTGGCCGGACTTCAGTTATAATAAAAGTGGCCGTAGAGGATTGGGTGGCACAATATACGAGGGAGATAATTATGTGACGGACGGCATCTCAAGGCGCGAAACATTAGTGAGTGAGAAGAATATGAGGATGAAAGAATTGGTAGGGAAGGCAATTGCGGGGTTGGCTGCTTTGTGCGCCGTCTCCTGCGTCCGGATGCCGGATTGCAACGGGTGCGGGAAGGACGACGCCGCGGCGTTCGTCCGTTTTGACCTCTCCTGCAGGGAGGGCGGGCGGATGCAGACCCGTTCTGACGAAGTGGTGGAGGAAGATGACGAACCTATTAATGAGACCTGTGCGCTGATTTACGATGCTCAGGGGATGCTGGCGGCATCGGCCTGCCAAAGCGGCCCGCTGCTGGGGATGTCATTCTCGCCGGTGGCGGGGATGCAGTATCACCTGCTGTATGGGGCAAATGTGGGGAATCTGGCGCTCCGGAACGATTTCGCCACCCTTCAGGGGGCCTTGGATGCAGTGCTTGAGATAACCGCGGCAGAAGCGGTTCTGCAAGGCTCAGCTCCGGCTCCGATGACTTTCTCGGTCGGCCCCATCTTTATTACCGACGGAATGGAGATTCCGGTTTCGCTGGTACGCTGCGTTTCTGAGATAAACCTCTCTCTGGATATGAGTTGCCTTATGGACGCCTCCGTGACCATAACTTCTGCCCGACTGAAGAACGTTCCGAAACGGGTGGGACTGTTTACCGACAAATCCCCTTCGGCACCATCCCACTGCGCATCGGACGGCTGTGCGGCATCACCTGAAATGACGGAATTCCTGAACTGCGGGGAAAGCATAACCTTGAGATGCTTCGAAAATCGGCAGGGGGTGTTGCTGCCCTCGAACTACGACCAACGGACCAAATCTTTTCCCGCCAACTCCCCCTACGGGGAAATCTGCACATATCTTGAGCTCCAGGGGTTGTATGAAGATGTCGCCGCACAGCGCTCCGGAACTTTTACCTACAGGTTTTATCTGGGGGAAGACTGCACTTCCGACTTCACGCTGTCGCGGAACGGCCGATATGACGTCATTGTGGAACTTACCGACGGCGGGGTGGATGAATTGAGTTGGCGCGTGATCTCGACCGTCACCGGCGGGGACACCAAGGTGCCGGTGTCCATCGAAAGCAACTATCTCAATGAAGACGGGTGGATAGTTATAAGGGGCAGTTATACAGACGATTTGGAACTGAGGGTGAATTATTCCGACGGAAGTTCAAGAATCCTTTCCGGTGCGGAGGCGTTGGCGGCGGTGGATTTGACCGCTTTCCCGTGGATTGTTACCCAGGAGAGGATTACCGCCCCGGGGTATTCATCAAACGCCCGTTTTACCGTCAGTTACACCGAAGGGTCAACCACTCTGACCAAAAGCACTGCCGGGCGGGTGATGGCTATGGATGAACTCTACTCCGTGGCGCAGATACCCCAGGTCGTGACCGATTACAACGGCATCACGATGCCGGTTGTGGCAACCGTCTCCACCATAAATACTGCGGTCGGGATATCCGCGGCGGGTTGTGTCACATTGGCCGGTCTCGGCAACCGGTCATACGCCGTGTCGCTCAATCCGCAGGGGGCGGGAGGGGTTAACGGCCCCGTGCAGTATGTGGTGACGGCATCCTTTACCGATGGGTTCAACCAATGCTTCATACACTCCAAAACCTGCTCCGCAACGGTATATGAACGGCGGATACATTGCTACAGGATTTATGTCGATACCTATGTCAGAGACCAGATAGAGGTGGGACAGGGTTCCCAGGTGGTGCCCGACCAATACTCGGTGACTGTCCGACTGGAGAGTTCGTATGCTCCGCCGACCACTGTCTATAGCAATTGGTTCAATGCCTCGTATGGGGATGACGGCTATCTGGTCGGTCATGGAGAGTATGTGCCCTGGGGCTCGGAAACGTTCTTCGTGCAGTGGTTCTCGGTGGTGACATTTGTCACGTATCACGACCAGTATGACGTGCCGTTGAAGAGCGGATATTTGGTGGATGACGGCAGATATTGCTTCTATATCCTTGACGAACCGGAATAATACGTTAACAATCAAAATACTATGAAACAACTTAAATTATTGTGCATTCTGGGCGCATTGGCAGCCGTGTCGTGCCAGAAGGATGAGGGGGGCTTCCGCATTGTGGAATACGATGTGGTGATAGAGTCGCCGAGCTATTTCTATGAGGTGACGGCAGATGAGCAGACCCTCAGGATACCCATCAGCGCCAATACGTCCGACCTGGCCACGGTTTATGACGTGGGGCCCAACAGCATCTGCTACGAAAGGACCTGCTGGGACAGCGTCTCCCGGGACGGGCGGAGCATTGACGTAAAGTTCAACGCAAACCCCGGTTACACCATTCTCCACAGTATCACGGTGGGGTCGGCGGCCTGGTGTCTGCCATCTCAAACCTACTGCCACCGCAAGTTCTACATTCTGCAGCAGGGGGCAACGGGGATGAATGTCATAGGCGCGGCCAATCTGAAGGAATACCTTGAGGCGCGCTACGCGGCGGTGTTGAAGAACGAGCCGTTTGAACCCGCCTTCTTTGTCGGCACCATATTGCGGATAGACGGGGCGGATGTCTATATCTCAGACGACACCGGCGCCGAAGTCAGGTTCAACATCTATGAAAACCGATGGAGCGGAGACGGAACGATTGCCGAATGGAGGCAGAAGTTCCACGAAGGAAGCCGGTGTGCGGCATATCTCAACGGCCATACGGGGCTGAGTTACGGCGCAAGGTGGAACGATGGGGTTGTGGGAATCTCGCCTTCCGATTTTTTGGCTGAATAAGTTCCGCGGGAAGCGGAACAAGGATTAATTATAAACAAATCAAAACAATGAAAAAAACTTTTTTAATGATGGCAGCGGCGACGGGAATTGTGGCGGCCGCTTCGTGCAGCAAGATTGAAACTAATGCCGGGAATACGGATTCCCCCAACGTGGTGGCCGTCCAATTCTCATTATCCAACCTGACAAAGGCAATGACGTCGGAGGTGGACGACGATGCGGTCAACACGGCATACGTGTTCGCCTTTGACGGCAACCGTCTTGACGCCTCGACCAGCGTGACATCGGCCACTACCGGCACCATAGAAGTGACTCCCGGAAGCCGCCGGTTCATCGCCGTGGTCAATCCCAATTCGGAGTTCAGCTATACCTCGGTCACAACTCCGCAGTCGATTATGAATCTCGTTTCAAATCTCTCCTCGGAAGGGATTCGCGACATGGTTATGGTAGGTGAAAACACCGTGACCGTCACCGAATCCACCACCTCAGTGATGATAGACGTGACCCGCCTGGTGAGCAAAATCTCGGTGAGCGAACTGACCTTCAATCTGAAGGGGGCCCTGGCAGGCAAGACCGTGAGCAACGTGTCGCTCTACATCAAGAATTACCCTACGACTTCCACTTATGCGGGAACGCCCGGAACATCCTACTCGTCGGGTTTGTATCCTGCAAACCACAACTCGTTTGAGGTGTATGAGTCGCTCGGTTCCGTGGTTTCGGGGGCGTCTTCCACCACCCGCGGGTATCAGTTCTTCTGCTATCCCAGGACAACCCTTTCGCAGACAACCGGGTCGGGCGCCATCCGTCTCTGCATTCAGGGAACCATTGACGGACAGAAGTATTATTGGTCAATCCCCGTCAACAACGGCAATATCTGGACTGCGACCGCTTTTGAAAACGGCGACAGCCATTACGGGGTGAAACGCAACCACTCTTACGACTATGCCATCACCATCACCCGTGCGGGGGTTCCGGACGACGGCTCGCAGCCTGATCCGACAGACCCTGACGACAACGGAGACCCCGACCTTGAGGATGATACCGACCTCTCCACATCAGATTTGACATTCACACTGAGGGTGGTGCCTTTCGTTGAGGTTTCGTCGCAGACGGTGACGTTCTGACCGGTCTTGCGTTTACAAAAATGGAGTGGCCTTCCGGGCCACTCCATTTTTTTGCGTTTAAGAAGCTGTTTTAATTTGTAATTAAGTTTAAACAGCTTCTACGACATCTCTCCGGCAATGGGTATGCTCATTCGTCTCATCGCTTCCTTTTGGGGGATGCCGTGCCCCAGAAGGAACATAAGCTTGGTGATGGAGGCCTCAACGGTGATGTCCCTGCCGCTGATGACACCCGCCTCAAGGAGTTGCAGCCCCGTTTCGTATTTGTTCATCTCGACCGAGCCGGTGGCGCACTGGGTGATGTTGACTATCACCTTGCCCATCTTCACGGCATCGCTGAGGGCATCCACCAGCCACTTGCGCTGGGGGGCGTTCCCGCTGCCGAACGTTCTGAAGATAACCCCCTTGACCGATTCGTTGCGGAGAATGCTCTCCACGATGTCCTGCCTTATGCCCGGAAACAGTGAGAAAATCACGATGGACGGTTCCATCAGGAAATGTGGTTTGAAGACCCGAGAAGGGTCGTAGGAACGGATATATTCCGTGTGGAAGGAGATTTCCGTGCCGGTCTGGGCAAGCAGAGGGTAGTTGCTCGAAACGAAGGCCGAAAGGTTGCTGGCGCTGACCTTGCTGCTGCGGTTGCCGCGCATCAGTTTTTCGTGAAAGTAGATGCAGACTTCCGGCACCACGGGATGTCCGTTCTCATCCTTGGCGGCTGCAATCTCAATGGCCGTGATGAGATTCTCCTTGCCGTCGGTGCGAATGGACTGCAGGGGAATCTGGCTGCCGGTCAGAATCACGGGCTTGTTGAGCCCTTCCAGCATGAAACTCAGCGCCGAGGCGGTGAAAGCCATTGTGTCGGTGCCGTGTAGCACCACAAAGCCGTCGTATTCCTCATAATTGTCGCTGATGATATGCACGATTTCGGACCATGCGGCGGGGTCCATGTCGGACGAGTCGATGGGCTTCCGGAAACTGACCGAAGTAATCTCTGCGCTGGTCAAAGCCAACTCCGGAATGCACGAAACGAGTGTGCCGAAGTCGCAGTTTTCCAATGCGCCGGTCTGGATGTTCTGCACCATTCCTATGGTGCCTCCGGTGTAGATAAGCAGTATTTTGCTGCGTGACATATAATGTTGTGTGTAGTTGTTTGCGAAATTAACAATTATTTAAGAAGCTGTTTGAATTTTTGCAATTAAATTTAAACAGCTTCCAATTTGTACGTATATTTGGCGGCACGAAATCAAATAATATGAAAGAAACTCCGATTCTCCTTCTCACCGGTTATCTCGGAAGCGGCAAGACAACCTTGCTCAACAGAATACTTTCCAACCGCCGCGGAATCAAATTCGCGGTAATAGTAAACGACATAGGGGAGGTCAACATCGATGCCGACCTTATCCAGAAGGGAGGTGTCGTGGGGTCCAAGGACGACAGTCTGGTTGCATTGCAGAACGGATGCATCTGCTGCACCCTCAAGATGGACCTGCTGGAGCAAATCCGCGACCTGGTCGATATGGACCAGTTTGACTATATAGTGATAGAGGCCAGCGGTATATGCGAGCCGGCCCCGATTGCACAGACAATATGTTCAATGCCCGAGATGGGGCCCGATTTCAACCACAAGGGATATGG
>JABUTP010000022.1:0-11289 GCA_021443625.1 Bacteroidales bacterium
ATCCATCTGGCCGCCGAAAGCCACGTGGACCGCAGCATCCGCGACCCTTTCACCTTTGCCCGCACCAACGTGTTGGGCACGCTTTCCCTGCTGCAGGCTGCGCGGCTCTACTGGGAGGCACAGCCCGAAAGGTACGACGGCAAGCTGTTTTACCACATTTCCACCGACGAAGTATATGGAGCCCTCGAGATGACCAATCCCGAAGGGATGCCCTCCCCGTTTGCCGGCAAAACGCCGGACGGACGGCAGTGCTACGGCAGCGAATTCTTCGTGGAAACCCGGAAATACCAGCCGCACAGCCCCTACAGTGCCAGCAAAGCCTCCTCAGACCATTTTGTGAGGGCTTTCCACGACACCTACGGTCTGCCCGCCATCGTGACCAACTGCTCCAACAATTACGGTCCCAACCAGTTCCCCGAGAAGTTGATTCCGCTGTTCATCAACAATATCCGCCACAACAAGCCCCTTCCGGTATATGGCAAGGGAGAGAACGTGAGGGACTGGCTTTATGTGGAAGACCACGCCCGGGCCATCGACCTTATTTTCCATAAGGGAAAGGCGGGTGAAACCTACAACATAGGCGGCTTCAACGAATGGAAGAACATCGACCTCATAAAGGTTCTCATAAGCACTACGGATCGTCTTCTCGGACGTCCGCAAGGCCATTCGGACAATCTTATAACCTATGTCACCGACCGGGCCGGCCACGACCTCCGCTACGCCATCGACTCTTCCAAGCTGCAGCGGGAACTCGGCTGGGAACCCTCTCTGCAATTTGAGGAGGGGATAGAAAAGACGGTGCGCTGGTATCTGGACAACCAGCAATGGATGGACCGGATAACGAGCGGTGACTATATGCGCTACTATGAGGAGATGTACGGCGGCCGGTAGGCCTCGTGCGCCCCGACCGCATTACCGGAAACACCAATCCTAACGAATTCAAACCAATTCCGACAGACATTTCACAACAATATCCCGATGAAACACCTTGCCACCATCCTGCTCACCCTCTTCCTGTCACTTCAACTGTGTCACGGAGAGGCAGTGAAAACCATATCCCTCAACGGAACCTGGAGCCTCAAATACTGGGCTCAGAACGATGACGAAGCGGTAACCGACCCGGCCGAAATGGATGGGCTCGACAGCAGGGAAATCCCCGCCTCAGTCCCCGGCAACGTTGAGATAGACCTCGAACGCGCCGGCATCATTGCGGACCCTATGATAGGGTGCAACATCGACCGTCTGCGCTGGGTGGAAGGGTGCCAGTGGTGCTACAGCAGGGAGTTTGAGAGCGTGCCTGCCCTTCCCGGACAGAAGGTGGAACTCTCTTTCGACGGCATCGACTGTCTCGCCGAAATATGGCTTAACGGACGGCATATCGGCTCGGCCGCGAATATGTTCGTGAACCATTCGTTCGATGTGACCAAAGTTCTCAAGACAGACGGCACGCCGAACCTGCTGCAGGTCATTATCCGCTCGTCCATAATGGAGGGGCAGAAACACCTCGTGGGGGTTTACAGTATGCGGGACGGGTGCGGCGAGTACGTATATGTCCGCAAATCCCCCTCCGCCTTCGGCTGGGATATCCTTCCCCGCTCGGTCAGCGCAGGGTTGTGGCGCGACGTGGCCCTCAAGGTTTACAATCCCCAGCGGATTACCGACGTGTTCTGGATTACCGAACACACCTATCCTGCAGAGCGCCGCGCCACAGGGTACGTTGATATCCAGATCAAGGCCCCCTTTGCCGATTACGACCACATCAAGGCGGTGGCCGCAATCAGCCGTGACGGCAGGGATATTTACCGCTCCGAATGCATTATGACCAACATGAACCAGCGGCTGCCGGTCACTCTGGAAGATGTGGATCTCTGGTGGCCGCGCGGCTATGACAACGGCAACAGGACAGCAGCGCTCTACGATGCCACGGTTGTGCTGCAGCAACCCGACGGCACAATAGTGGCCACCGACACCCGCAAGATAGGCATCCGCACCGTCAAGCTCGACTATACCGAAATCCAGAAGAATGGTGACGGACGGTTCAATTTCGTGGTAAACGGGGAGAAGGTGTTTGCCAAGGGAAGCAACTGGGTTCACCTTGACGCATACCACAGCCGCGACCGGCAGTGGGTAAGGCCCACCGTGGAAATGTCCGCGGACATGAACTGCAATATGCTGCGCTGCTGGGGCGGAAACGTCTATGAGGACCACGAGTTCTACAATCTTTGCGACAGTCTCGGCATAATGATATGGCAGGATTTCTCGTTTGCCGGCTCGGCCTACACCCAGAGCCAGGATTTGACAAATCAGGTGGAGAAAGAGATCAAGGCGGTAGTTCTCAAACTCCGCAACCACCCCAGCATTGCACTCTGGAGCGGAAACAATGAGTGTGACAACTCCCTCACCTGGTCGCTGCAGGCATACAGTGTCAATCCCAACAAAGATCGGCTGAGCCGCGGCATCATTCCGCAGGTACTCTACGAATTCGACCCCACCCGCACCTATCTCC
Source organism: Bacteroidales bacterium (assembly GCA_021443625.1). GTDB lineage: Bacteria > Bacteroidota > Bacteroidia > Bacteroidales > UBA932 > Equibacterium. The sequence goes on from JABUTP010000022.1 coordinate 2,507, forward strand.
CCAGTTCCCCCTATTACAGTCAGGCCGTGTATGAGGCGGGAAACCACGACGATGACCTGCCCGAGCGCCATCTGTGGGGACCGAGAGGTTATTACAAGGCCCCCTTCTACACTGCGGAAAAGGCCATCTTCTGCAGCGAGATAGGTTACCACGGATGTCCCAACCGCGAATCTCTGGAGAAGATGATGACCCCCGAAGGGTTGTATCCGTGGACCGACACCACCACCTTCCATTGGAACGAAGAGTGGATGACCAAATGTGTCCGCTCCTTCCCCACCCCCTTCTGGACAGACAAGCGCTGGGAGCGCAACAACCTTATGATAAACCAGGTGAACTATCTCTTCGGCGAGAAACACACCGATCTGGACAAGTTTATCGAGGCCTCCCAGATTGTCCAGGGCGAGGCGATGAAATACTTCGTGGAGCGCTGGAGGGGACGCAAAGGGGACAAATGGGGCATCCTCTGGTGGAATGTGAGGGATGGCTGGCCCATCATTTCCGATGCAGTGGTCGATTACTACAATTCCAGGAAACTGGGCTACCACTTCATAAAGAACGTCCAGCACGACGTCTGTGTGATGGTAAACGACGACGGAGCCGGCACCCCCATCTGGCTGGTGGCCGTGAATGACACCCGCAGTGCTGTCAAGGATGCCGAAGTGACCGTCACCGACGTTGCAAGCGGCAGGAAGATTTACAAGGGCAAGTTCGACATCGAGGCCAACGGCAGGGCAAAACTCTCCGATTTGCCCGCAATGAAGGGTCAAGGGATACTGCTGATTACCTACAAGGTTGGCGGCACGGAGTACCGCAACCACTATCTCTACGGCACCCCGCCGTTCAACCAAGCCGAATATGTCAGACTTCTCAAGCAGACCGGCATTTACAACGAATACCTGAAATAATCCAAGTTTTGCAAATGCGGAACTTCTGTGAAATAAGAAAAGGGCCCCGCAAAAGGGCCCTTTCTCATTGTTGTGAATGACGGAAGCATCAACCGCCGAAGTTGTCGAAGAGGATGCTTTCGGGAGCGACTCCGAGACTGTCAAGCAGATTTACCACCGACTGGGTCATCATCGGAGGACCGCACATGAAGTAGAGTGAATCCTCGGGAGTCTCGTGGTTCTTGAGGTAGGTCTCGTACATCACGTTATGCACAAAGCCGGGGGTGTAGGCAACTCCAGCCGCATCTGCCGCAGGATCGGGACGGTCCAGAGCCAGGTGGAAATGGAAGTTGGGGAACTCTTTCTCGATGGCCTGGTAGTCTTCGAGGTAGAATGCCTCCTTGAGACTTCTCGCGCCGTAGAAGAAGTGAACGGGACGGGTAGTCCTTTCGGTCTTGAACAGATGCATAATGTGGCTGCGCATAGGCGCCATACCTGCTCCACCACCCACAAACACGAACTCCTGGTCTGCAGGACAGCCGTCCGGAACGAAGAACTCGCCGTAAGGGCCGCTGATGTTGACCTTGTCGCCGGGTTTGAGGGAGAAGATGTATGATGAGCTGACTCCGGGGTTGACGGGAAGGAGCTTGTTGCTTCCCTTCGGAGCCGAACGGTCGAACGGAGGAGTGGCAATGCGGACATTGAGTTTGATGATGTCCCCTTCTGCAGGATAGCAGGCCATCGAATAGGCACGGATGGTGGGCACTTTGTTTACCATCTGCAAGTCGAAGAACTTGTAGAATTCCCAGTCTGCGCGATATTCTTCGTCGATGTCCATATCCTTGAAATCCACCGTTACGGCAGGGATGTCTATCTGGATATAACCGCCGGATTTGAAATTGAGGTGTTCACCTTCGGGCAGCTTCACCACGAATTCCTTGATGAAGGTTGCCACATTGTGGTTGGAAACCACTTCGCACTCCCACTTCTTGACGCTGAGAGCGCTCTCGGGCACCTCTATCTTGAGGTTTTCCTTAACCTTGACCTGGCATCCGAGACGCCAGTGGTCATTTATCTGCTTGCGGCTGAAATGAACCGTTTCGGTGGGGAGGATGGTTCCGCCCCCTTCGAGTACGCGGCATTTGCACTGTCCGCAGGAGCCCTTGCCGCCGCAGGCGGAAGGGAGGAAAATCTTCTGGTCAGCCAAAGTGGAAAGGAGCGACCCGCCCTGAGGCACGTCAACCACCTTGGTGCCGTTGTTGATGTCGATGGAAACCGTACCGCTGGGGGTAAGTTTGGCTTTCACAAAAAGCAGGAGGGCCACCAGGATCAATATGAGAGCCAGGCAGGCTACGATGGATGTAAGTAAAATCTGTGTCATCTTATGCTCCTCCTTCTTACAATTGGATACCCATGAAACTCATGAATGCTACACCCATAAGTCCGGTGATTATAAAGGTTATGCCCAATCCGCGCAACCCCTTGGGAACGTTGGAGTAGGCCAGTTTCTCGCGGATTGCGGCCATTGCCACAATAGCCAGGAACCAACCCAGTCCGGAGCCGAGGGCGAAGGTGAATGCCTCACCCACGTTGGCGTAAGCACGCTCCTGCATGAAGAGGGAACCTCCGAGGATGGCACAGTTCACGGCAATCAGCGGAAGGAAAATTCCGAGTGAACCGTAAAGGCTCGGCACGAACTTCTCCACCACCATTTCCACAATCTGCACGATGGCTGCGATGGTTGCGATATAGACAATGTAACTCAGGAAGCTGAGATCGACCTCTGCGAACGACTCTCCGAGCCATACGAGGGCACCGGGTTTCAACACTTTCTCGAAGAGAATGTAGTTGAGGGGAAGGGTCACTGCAAGGACGAAGACCACAGCGAGACCGAGTCCGGTGGCAGTCTTCACATTCTTGGAGACCGCAAGGAACGAACACATACCCAGAAAGTATGCGAACACCATGTTATCGACGAATATCGACTTTACAAATAAGCTGATGTATTCCATAATCGGAGCCTCCTATTTTTCCTGCAAATCCTTATCGACACTTCTGTGAACCCAAACCACGCATCCCAGAAGGATGAGGGCCATCGGGGGAAGTATCATAAGACCGTTGTTCATATAACCGGCATCGTAGAGCGCCTGGGGGATAATCTGGAATCCGAGGAGGGTTCCGCTTCCGAGAAGTTCGCGCACTATGGCCATAACTATCAGAATCATACCGTATCCGAGACCGTTGCAGGCACCGTCAACGAAGCTGGGCCAGGGTTTGCTGCCCAGGGCGAACGCCTCAATGCGCCCCATGATGATACAGTTGGTGATGATAAGACCGATATAGACCGAAAGCATCTTGCTGGTGTCGTAGGCAAAGGCCTTGAGCACCTGGTCGATGAGAATCACAAACATAGCCACCACAACGAGCTGCACGATGATGCGCACCCTGTTGGGGATGGTGTTTCTGAGAAGCGAGATGAAAAGGCTCGAAAAAGCGGTCACAATCGTAACCGAAAGAGCCATCACCAGCGCTCCCTTCAGCTGTACTGTAACTGCGAGAGAAGAGCAGATACCAAGCACAAGCACCGTAATAGGGTTGCCTTTGAAAAAGGGCTTTGTATATATTTCCTTGTTCATCTCTTATTCCTCCATAGCGTTTTCTTCGGTAATGACACTCTCTTCGGCGGTTTCAGCCGGCTCTTCGGCTACGGCAGCCATTGCCTTCTGCGCCTCGATGTAGGGCAGATAGGCTGCAAGCCAAACCGAAAGCATGTCGCTGACAGCCCTTGAAGTGATGGTTGCGCCAGAAATGGCATCGACATCCTTTGCCCTGTCGGTTGCACCGCCTTTTATCACAGCCACCGGAGAGAAGGCACCGTCCTTCTCCATCACCTTGCCGGCAAACTGGGTGTAGAAAGCCGGTTCGGCAATCTTCGCCCCGAGACCGGGGGTTTCGCTGGCGTGGTCGAAAATGGCTCCGACAACCGTCTGCCAGTCGTCTTCGAGAGCGATGTAGCCCCATATTGCGCCCCAGAGTCCGGCTCCGTAGAGAGCGAGGATGTGGACGTTGCGGCCGTCTTCCATAGTGCATTCATACACCGGAAGGGAAGCCTCTGCGCCGGCTTTGAGATTGGCATACTCGGCCTTGAGGTTGAGGGAGAATGCGTCTGCTTCGACTGTTTCGCCCTTGCAGTTGACCACGAGGGTATTGCCGATATGGGATTCGTAGAGATTCTTGAAATCGGCAGTCTTGTCAACCGCACCCTGCTCATCAAGTCCGAAACCGGTGGAGAGCATTATTGTCTTCATCTTTTCAAGATTCATATTGTCGGTCTGGCGTCCCTTCAATGCAGTTGCAGCAACTGCGAGAACGGCTGCCACCAGCACCACCAGGATAGTGGTGTAAACGATAGTATAGGTATTGCTGTTAGTATTCATAGCACTTCCTCCTTATACTGTCTGGGCCCTTTTGAGGCGTTTTTTGATGTTGCGTCCTACCACGATGTGGTCAATCAGCGGGGCGAAGGTGTTCATCAGCAGGATTGCGAGCATCATTCCTTCGGGATAGCCGGGATTGAAGATTCTGAGGCATACCGCAAAGGCGCCGATGAGGAATCCATATACCCATTTGCCGCATTCAGTCTGGCAGCCCGTCACAGGGTCGGTGGCCATAAAGACGCATCCGAAGGCGAAACCGCCCATAATGAGCTGGTGCCAGCAGGGCACGTCACCGAGCAGGCCTACCAGCAGACCGCCGGCCACGCAGCTTAGCATCACCTTCCAGCTTCCCACACCGGTGTAAATGAGCACGAATGCTCCGATGAGGATAGCGAGAGTGGATGTCTCACCTATCGAACCGGGAATGAAGCCGAAGAACATATCTGCCACGGAGTAGTGGTCGAGATTGCCTGCAGCCACCTCAGAGAGAGGGGTGGCGCCCGAAATGGCATCCACGCCGGCCTTGTGGGCAACCCAAACCGCATCTCCACTCATCACCTTGGGATAGGAGAAGAAGAGGAATGCCCTGGCTATCAGAGCGGGGTTCCAGATATTCATTCCGGTACCGCCGAACACCTCCTTGCCGACAATCACGGCGAAGGCAACGGCGAGTGCAAGTACCCAGAGGGGAACGTTGACCGGCATGATGAGAGGGATTATCAATCCCGTCACGAAGTAACCTTCGTTGACTTCTTCGCCGCGAATCTGGGCGAACATACATTCGAAGAAGAGTCCCACTACGTAAGAAACGATGTACATGGGGAGAATCTTCAGGAAGCCGAACCATACCATCTTCCAGAATCCCCAGTCGTAAGCGTAGGCTGCGCTGGTCTGGTAACCGATGTTGTATATTCCGAAGAGGATTGCCGGCAGAAGGGCAACCATAACAGTGGTCATAGTGCGCTTCAAATCGACACTGTCCCTGACGTGGGAGCCGCGTGCCGTAACGGTCTTGGGTACGAAGGCGAAAGTTTCCATCGCCTCGAAGAAAGACCAAAACGCCTTGAGGCGACCTTCCTTGAAGGTCGGCTCCATCTTTTCAAGTAAATTCCTGAGCGCGTTCATACTATGCCATCTCCTTTAACATTAGGTCTATACCATCAGAAATGATTTTCTGAATCTCGTTCTTGGAAGGATCCGCGAACTCGCAGAGAGCCACATCCTCCTCAATGACTTCGTATATACCGAGGTTTTCCATTTTTTCTATGTCGCCTGCGAGGCAAGCCTTGAAGAGATATACCGGAAGGATGTCCATAGGAAGCACCTTGGCATAGACATCCGACACTACGAAAGCGCGGGGGCCGCCGTTGACGTTGGTGTCCATGGCATATTTCTTCTTGTTGCAGAGCCACGACCAGTAGGTGCGGGAGATACTGAACTTTCCGAAACGGAAGGGCTTTGCCCATCCCAACATTTCGTAATAGTCCCCTTCGGGGAGAAGGGTCACCTGATTGTCGTAGAACCCGAGGAAGCCGTCGCCGCCGACGTTTGTGCCGGTGAGGACATCACCGCTGACGTAACGGACATTCTCGCCGTTGACTTTTGATGCAATCTGTCTGAGGTTCATTCCCTGGATACCCTTCACATAGCAGGGCTGTGCCGAAGGACCTGTAACAGCCACGAGTCTCGAGGCGTCATATACACCTTCCTTGAGGCATTTGCCCATAAGGGCAAGGGAAACGATATCCACGGTCCAGACAACTTCCCCCTTGTTTATCGGGGAGATATGATTGATCTGGACTCCGACGTTGCCGGCGGGATGAGGGCCGTCGAACGTGTGGAAGATAACCCCTTTGAGGTCGTGCATGGGGCTGCTTGCGAATTTGCCCGGATCCATACTGAAGTGGACGCCGCCCTTTGTAAGGCGCAGGAGGGCGTCAACCGCAACCTGCAGGTAATCGGTCTGACCGTTGAGCACGAAATCCACGTCGGGTGCCAGTGGAGCGGTGTTCATCGCGGAGATGAAGATACTCTTGGGAGTATCCTGGGGATTTGCGATGATGCCGTAGGGGCGTTGTTTGATTAGAGGCCAAAGTCCTCTCTCGAGCAATGCTGCAGTCATCTGCCCTTTGTCCAAACGGGAAGGCTGGATGGCATCGAACCGGCGATACTGCTGCTTTTCGTCAACCTTGACCGTTACGGCAAGGAGCTTGCGCTTGTCACCTCTTACGACGCTCTCAACCACACCGCTTGCAGGGGAGCAGAAGCATACCTCGGGACGCATCTTGTCAACGAACAGAGGGGAACCCGCCTCAACGGCGTCCCCCTCTTTTACCAGGAGCTTGGGCACAAGCGCCTTGAAGTCCGTAGGTTTGATGGCAATAACGTCACAAGGGACACTCTCAGCAATCTGCATGGGGGCTTCTCCTGCAATGGGGAGATTGAGTCCCTTTTTCAATTTGATGTGTTCTGACATTATGTTGAGATTGTTAAAAAATTCCTTCGGAAAAGGATACCCTCTGCGGGCGCGCAAAGTTACCTATAAATTTGGAATTTTCAACGGTTTCCCAACACTTTCTCAGTCCTTCTTTCCGCTGAAGAAGCGCCATTGGAACAATATCAGATAGAATGCTCCGCAGGTTATGCACGAATCGGCAAAATTGAAGATTGCATTGAAGAATACGAAATGGCGGCCGCCCACAATGGGAACCCACTGGGGCCAGGTCGTGTCAATGAGCGGAAAGTAGAACATATCCACCACCTTGCCGAAGAAAGGGGCGGCATAGCCTCCACCCGCGGGGAGAAACGTCGCCACCTGCGTCGGGGTGCTGGCGTCGAACACAACCCCATACACCAGCGAATCCACGATGTTGCCGAATGCCCCGCACATTATCGCAGCGAGGCCGTACAGCACCCCCGTGGGGACATCCTCCCGTTTGAGGAGTTTCTTTATGTAGAAAATGATGGCTATGCCAAGGCATATCCTGAACAGGGTCAGGACAAACTTGCCGACATAGCCTCCGAAACTCATTCCGAAGGCCATGCCCATATTCTCGACAAAAAGTATCTGGAACCAGTCTCCGAAGACGTGGATGCTCTGGCCCAGAGTCATATTGGTCTTGACCAGAATCTTGATGACCTGGTCAATTACGAGAAGCAGAATTGTAAAAAGCGCAATTTTGGTTCCTTTGGAAATTTTCATCGCCGCTATTTGTTCATCATCTCCTTGGCCTCAACCGAAAGGGTTGCGTGGGGAACCAGACGCAGGCGCTCCTTGGGGATGAGTTTGCCGGTAACGCGGCACACTCCATAGGTCTTGTTTTCTATACGGACCAGAGCCGCCTCCAGATTCTGGATGAATTTGTATTGACGGGATGCCAGTTGTCCCTGTTCCTCCTTTGAAAGGGACGATGCCCCCTCCTCGAGAACTTTGAATGTGGGCGATGTGTCCTCAGTGTCGTTGCTCTCACTATGGTCAACCCCACCGCGAAGCAGAGCGTACTCCTCTCTTGCCCTCGCGAGCTTTTCGAGAATCATTCCCTTGAACTCGGCAAGCTCCTCATCGCTATACCTCATCTTTGCTTGGTTTTCGTTTGCTTCCATAATCGGTATGTTTTTGGGTGAGTAAAAAACTTTAATCAAAGTAAAGTTACAACCTTTTTCTTTATTGTGCAACCTTGGCCACCCCTATTTCAATCTCTGAATCGTCCCCCCACTCGACCTTGCTGCCGCCGAATCCCCGTTCCGACAGGATAACCTCCACCGCCAGGGTCTGCTGGCAGAGATAATCACGGAACGACTCCAGGGACTCCCTGACCTCGGGCAGCGCCTCGATGGTGACAGCCACCCGGTCAACCACGTCAAAGCCGTTGTCCTTGCGCAGGTTCTGGATACGGTTGACCAATTCGCGGGCAGTCCCCTCGCGGCGGAGAGAGTCGGTCACGGTAACGTCCAGTGCCACGGTAAGGGCCCCTTCGCTGGCCACGAGCCATCCCTCCATATCTTCCGACACGATGGTGTAATCCTCCGTCGTCAGGCAGACATCGCCCGAAGGCAGAGCCAGAGTATAGTCTCCGGCCTTCTCGATTTCGACAATCGTATGCTGGTCGAGGTCGGCGAGTGCGGCGGCGATTTCCTTCATCTGCTTGCCGTAGCGTTTGCCGAGAGTCTTGAAATTGGGCTTTATCTTCTTGGTGATAAGTCCCGTGGTGTCGGTAATGTATTCCACTTCCTTCACGTTCACCTCGCTCAGAACAAGGCTTTCAACCTTCTCGAACTGCTCTTTGAGATGCTGGTCGATGACGGGTATCACCAGTTTGGCAAGGGGCTGGCGTACCTTTATGGAAACCTTGCGGCGGAGTGCCAGCACCATCGACGAACTCAGCTGGGCGAGATTCATCCGCTCCTCGAGTTCCCTGTCTATGAGGGCAGTGTCGGCCTCGGGCATCATACTGTAGTGGAC
>JABUTP010000022.1:12340-18664 GCA_021443625.1 Bacteroidales bacterium
CCCCAGTAGCGGCTGCGGCTGAGGTTCCAGTCCTGAATATTTTCAAGCCATTTGCCGAAACGTCCGGTGCCGGTCGATTCGGGCTTCCAGGTTATGGTCTTGTTGAGTTCCACCATCTGCTCCTGCACGGCGGTGGTCTTTATGAACCACGAATCCAGAGGATAGTAAAGCACCGGCTTGTCGGTACGCCAGCAGTGGGGATAGTTGTGGACGTGCTTCTCTATGCGGAAGGCCTTCCCCTGCTGCTTGAGATCGACGCACAGATCGACATCCAGCGTGGTGTCATCAGGGCCAAGGGTGTTGTCGTAAGCATTCTTGACGTAACGTCCCGCATAAACACCGTAGAGTTCGGCATTGACCTTCTGGGCAACGAATGTGGAGTCAAGGTCTTCGAGGCGGAAGAATTTTCCGCTGCGATCGACCATTGCCTGAGGATTGCCCTGCGCGTCAATAAGATGCATGGGAGGCACTCCGGCCGCTTTGGCAACCTTGTTGTCATCGGCGCCGAAAGTCGGGGCGATATGGACGATGCCGGTACCGTCTTCGGTGGTGACGTAATCACCGGTGATGACCTTGAACGCCCCTTCGCCGGGATTCACCCAAGGCATCAGCTGCTCATAGCGGATTCCAGCCAGTTCGCTTCCCTTGAACACTCCGTCAAGCACCCTGAACGGGTTCTTTTCGTTGAACAGGGATGACACCAGATTCTTTGCAACCACGTATATTGCCGGCTCCTTGGAGTAGGGGTTCACGCTCTCCACCCTTACATATTCGATGGACGGCCCCACGCAGAGGGCGGTGTTCGAAGGGAGTGTCCAGGGGGTTGTGGTCCAGGCGAGGAAGAACACCGGCAGGGTTGAATCCTCATACAGCACCTGCGACTTTTCATCCTTGATGACTGCAAACTGGGCGGTGCAGGTCGTGTCCTTGACATCGCGGTAGCACCCGGGCTGGTTCAGTTCGTGCGTGCTGAGTCCGGTGCCGGCTGCCGGCGAGTAGGGCTGGATGGAATATCCCTTGTAGAGATAACCCTTCTTGTAAATCTCCTTCAGGAGGTACCACAGGGTTTCTATGTAACTGTTGTCGTATGTGATGTACGGGTTTTCCATATCCACCCAGTAGCCGATGCGCTGGGTGAGACTCTCCCATTCGGCGGTATATTTCATCACCTCGCTGCGGCAGGAACTGTTGTATTCGTCAACCGAAATCTTCTTGCCGATATCTTCCTTGGTAATGCCGAGTTTCTTCTCCACACCGAGTTCCACCGGAAGGCCGTGGGTATCCCAGCCGGCCTTGCGCTCCACCAGGAAGCCCTTCTGGGTCTTGTAGCGGCAGATGGCGTCTTTGATGGAACGGGCCATCACGTGGTGTATGCCGGGCATGCCGTTAGCCGAAGGGGGGCCTTCAAAGAACACGAAACGGGGAGCCCCCGCCCTGAGTTTCAGCACCTTCTTGAAGGCATCTTCTTTTTGCCACTGGTCCAGGACGGTCTGGTTGACCTCCACCAAATCAAATTTTCTGTACTCCGGAAAAGCCATAATTCGTCATCTTTTTTTGAGCCAGCAAAGGTAATCAATAATTCACTACATTTGCAAAGCCAATTTAGATGGAATAGGTTATGAACATCATAGACATCATCCTGCTCATTCTGCTTGCCGTGGCGCTGATTGCCGGATTCAGAAAAGGTTTTGTAAAACAGGTCATTTCGCTGGCCGTGCTGATAGTCGGGGCCTGGTTGTCAACAAGGCTTGCCACGGAAGTCTCCCAATGGCTGGGGGCGCTGCTGAAATACGAGGGCGCGATGCTGAACATCGTTTCGTTCATCCTGATTTTCCTTGCGGTCGCAATCCTGCTCAACCTCATCGGGAAGCTTATCGAAAAGATCCTGAAAATCACAATGCTGGGGTGGCTCAACCGGCTTCTGGGAATGATTGTTTCCGTTTTCAAAATCGCCATCCTGCTCGGCATCGCCGTTTATCTCATTGACAGTCTCAACAACATCCTCGGTTTCATCCCCAAGGAGGACATTGCCTCATCGCAGCTTTACGCCCCGATAAAAGGGGTGGCGGAAACCCTGTTTCCGTTCATCAAGTCGCTTTTTCAATAACGTCCGAGTCTTTCGGGATGGTGCCGTAATGCATTTTTGAGAATCCGGCACCACGATTTTCCTATTCGGCCCTTTACTTTGCACCGGAAACGGCGCACAAGGCGCTTATTGCAAAATGAAGAGGTTGAAACCCATAAGACAGCAGGATCCGAGTGATTGCGCAGTGGCTTGCATCGCTTTCACAGCGCGCATGTTCGGCTTGTCACTGCCTATGATTACCATACGGCAGGCATGTGGGGCGACTCAGGAAGGCACCACTATAAAAGGGGTGATGGACGGATGTGCCTGCATCGGGCTCGAAGCCGAGCCGTTCAAGTCTCCGTCCAGAAATATATCGGTGCTGAAAGACATCCCCACCCCTGCCATCCTGCATATCACAAACGAGGACGGGTATCTTCATTTTGTGGTTTTCTGCGGAATGGACGGCGGCGACGCAAAAATCATGGACCCCGCGAAGGGGAAAGTGACGAAAGTGCCACTGCCGGTCCTCGCAGAGTCGTGGAACGGCTATCTTATCCTGGTCAAGCCCGGCAAAGGGTTTGTCCCGGGAGACCGGACCCGCTCGCTGTGGCAGCGGCTGGCCCCCACCATAGTCCTGTTCCGCAAGGAAATCTTCTCCACCGCAGCGATGTCGGCCCTGTTCATCGCCACCGGGGTGAGTTTTTCCCTCGTGCTGCAGCAATTCATAGACACGGTCCTGCCGTCATCCGACATCCGTGCCGTTATGAAGATGGCGGCAGTGATGGTGCTGCTGATATTGACCGCCCTCGTTTCGGGCTTCCTCCGCACCAAACGGCAGCTGCAGGCCGCCACAGGCATTGACTACAAAATGACCAGCGACTATATAACCCATCTGTTCCGGCTTCCCGTCGCATTTTTCGCCCAGCGCGGGGTCGGAGAGATAAATTCCCGCATAGGAGATGTCTATAAGGTGCGGAATTTCATCACGGAGGGGGTGTCGTCGCTCACAATAAGCATAGTGACTCTTGCGGTTTCGTTTGCCCTGATGTTCTCGTTCCACTGGAAACTTGCCTTGCTTACACTATCTTTCCTACTTTTCTATTCCGGTATCTTCATCGTGGCATCCAAGACGAATGTGCGATGGAGTCGAGAGATCATCGGGGCGGCGAGCCGCCTTGAGGAAACCTGTGTGGGCAACATTGCCGCAGTCAAAACCCTCAAATACTGCAACTGCGAAGATGCCGGAGCGGCCGCCGCCCGACAAAGGAGCGCTTCGCTCTGCAGCAACGTCTATCGTGGCGGGATGGCTGCCGGTAAATATGCCCTCGCAGCCGACAACATCTCCAAATGGATGCTTGCCGCACTGCTTTCCGTGGGGGCCATCGCCGTGTTCGGCGGGAGCCTGACCATCGGGGAACTCGTATCATTCTACACTCTTTCATCATTCTGTGCGGCCCCTCTCGGCAGTATGGTCGAGCTGAGCGCAATGCTGGCCGACACCCGCATCGCCGCCGAACGTCTCTTCGACGTCATGGAACTCGGCGAAGAGCCGAGAGGGGGGTATCCGCTGGAATGCGAATCCCCGGGGGTAATCGAATTCGAAGGGGTTTCCTTCGGTTATCCGGGAGGGCGCGAGATAATAACGGATTTCAACGCCACTCTGCAGTCCGGGGAAATAGTGGTGGTGAGCGGACCCAGCGGCAGCGGCAAAAGTTCCCTCGCATCGCTCCTGACAAGGGTCTATGAGCCCTCTGGCGGCCGTATCACCCTGAACGGGATTGACATCGGGGCATATTGTCTGCGCGGCTGGCGCAACTACGTCGCAATCGTTCCTCAGGAAATAATCCTTACCGACGACACCATTATCTACAACATAACCCGGAGCGAAGAGATCTTTGACTCGGAGCTGGTGGGGACGCTTCTCAGAAAACTGGGGATGGAAAGTTTCATCAAATCCCTTCCCAAAGGGCTTTTGACCAAGGTCGGCGAAGGTGGACGGCTCCTTTCCGGAGGGCAGAGGCAGAAGATTGGGATAGTCGCGGCCCTGTACCGACGGCCGAAACTGCTGATTCTGGACGAAGCCACCAACTCCCTCGACGCCGAATCGGAGCAGAAAGTGCTGGATACCCTCATCGAACTGAAAAAGGAGTCAAAGACCACAATCCTGCTCATCACTCACAAGCGGGACAATATGAAAATGGCAGACCATATCATCCGGATGACGCCGGAAGCCGACACGCCGGACATCGCCCAAAGCGACATCACATAAGAGAGACTGCGCAGTCCGATAGGGCATTTTCCACACGCCCAGGTCAAGTTGTGGAATCACCAAAAAACCAAAAAACAATGGAAGAAAGATTTTGTGAACTGGGTTTGGAGAGGTTGTATTCTTCCGAACTGCTTATCCCGGGCGGAGCGTTGACCAAGAAAGCCGCGCTCAGCATCGGTGAACTCGTGGGATCGTTTCGTCTGATCATGGATTTCCTTGACGATTACGTATCCAAGCTGATAGAAGGAATCCGTAAAGGTCTTTGGAAATAGGGCTATGAAAAATCAGTTGGTCAGGGTTTCCATAGACGAAACCTGCCTCGTATATGGAGGCGTTGACAAGAATGCACAGCAGGCCATCTATTACATCGGCTACATCATCGGCATCGTTGTAAGGGTTCTCTGCGGTCTTTTCGGTTCCAAGAAATACACCGCTATCGCCAGCCGTTAATGAGTTATGAAGTTGGGGAGAGCACTCTCGCTCGGCCGTTTGTCTCTCAGGGGCTTACTGACCGCTTGGATTGTCCTTTTGACGGGTCTGACGACATCAAAAGCGGAAGCCCGGCCCTGGACTCTGGAAAGATGTTTGGAATATGCTTTGGCCGACAATTCCCGGATAATCCAGGCTCAGATTTCAATTGAGCGGAGCGAAGCCGCGCTGCAAAATGCGAAACTCGACCTGTTGCCCTCCATCAACTTATATCTCAGCCACTATCTGAATTGGGGGCGAAGCGTTGACCTGCAGGAACTGTCCATCATAAAGAACCGACTCACGCAGCAGACTACCGCTTCGGTAGGCGCTTCGCTAACCCTTTTTGGAGGGCTTCGCAAACAAAGCGAAATACGCAGGAACCTGGAGGCCCGTGCCGCCGGAGAGAGTTCCATTAAAGAAGCCCGTCTCGAAACCGGCGCCGAAACCATAAAGGCCTACCTGTCGGTGATCCTGACAGAACAGCTTCTCTCAAGCCGCAGGGAATCCCTGCGCATATTGGAAACCCAGGTGGGAAAAGTCAGGAACAAGGTTCTTTGCGGAGCTTTGCAGAAGGCCTCCCTTTTGGAAATTGAGGCGAGATATTCCGCCGAGAAGATGAATGCCACATCGGCGGAGGCCGAATGCAGGAGGGCTTGTCTGAATCTGATACGGGTAATGGGATATGACGGGGATTCCATTCTGACGGACACCTGCGCCCTATCAAAGCCGGTGTTGCGGGAAAACGAATTTGACATTGAATCACTGATGCTGTTCCATCCCACATTGGAACGGTTGAGACACGAAATGGAGATGAACCGGCACGCGCTGCAGTCGGCAAAAGGGCTGCTGCTTCCCTCCGTCACCGCCAACGCCTCCTACGGCACATATTACAGTGATGCGGCAGAGGCGGCTGCCCGGCGGCAGTTCAGCGAAAACCAGAATCCTTCCATAACATTAGGGCTGACCGTACCCATATTGAACGGTGGGACCACAATCTCCGCCATAAAGAAAGCCGAACTCGACTTTAAGGAGAGCGAACAGTCGTACCGGTTCGCCTGTCAGGACGTCGAGTTGCTCCTTACCGAGGTCAGGGATGACTGCCATACGTTGTGGACGAAACTGGAGGCGGCGACGGCGGATCTGAGTCTGAACCGCGAAAACCACCGCACCGCACTCGCCATGCTGGACAATGGCCAGCGGGATGTCTCGGCTTATCTGGATGCGGTTTCTAATCTGATTGAAAGCGATCAGCGCTACTGGGAAGCCCATTTCAACTATATTTTACAATTGAGACTACTTGAATTCTATGAAACCGAAATTTTGGGCGATTGCCACACTTGCAGCGACAGTTCCGGTGTTGCTCTCCCTGACTCTCTGCAACCGCGAAAAGGGAATCCGGATTGAGAGTGCCAGAATCTCCAGGGGAAGCATAACCGAGTCGGTGTCGGCCCTTGGCCACATCCGCCCCGTCAGGGAAGTCAAGATTTCTCCGGATGTGTCGGGGGAGATTGTGGAA
>JABUTP010000022.1:18852-22670 GCA_021443625.1 Bacteroidales bacterium
GGAGGCCGTGAGCAGCGCCGAATACGAAACTGCCGAACTCAACCTGCAGGCCGCCAGGAGCCGTATGGAAGAATACCGCTACCAGGTGGAAAGCGCCAGGGCAATCCTGGAGGAGGCCCGCGACGAACTTTCCCGTACATTGATATATGCCCCCGCCGGCGGCATCATCTCGAGTCTCGACGTCGAACTCGGCGAAAGGGTCGTGGGGACGAGCCAGATGGCCGGCACCGAGATGCTGCGCATAGCCGACTACGACAGGATGGAACTTCGGGTGGAGGTCAGCGAAGGGGACGTGTTCAGGATGCATCACGGCGACAGCGTCTCCATAAGGTTGGACGCCCGTCCCGACATCCCCCTTTCGGGCCGAGTGTCAAGAATTGCCAGCGCCGCCACCCCTTCCTGGACAACCCCCGGCACAACAAATTTTAAGGTACGCATAAGCATTGACAACCAACATATTACAAAGCTTTTACCCGGCATGTCCGCCACCGCTTTCATCTTTACTTGTACGAAATACGATATTTTAACAATACCTTTGCAGTGTATTTTCGAAAAGGATGGACGGGAAACAGTGTGGAGGATTGACAGCCGGATGCGCGCTCACGCCATACCCGTACAATGTGGAATAAGGGACATCTACAGCATAGAGGTTGTTTCAGGCCTTGACGAAGGCGACATCGTCGCCGCCGGGCCATATTCAATTGTCACCCGCACCCTTTGCGAAGGAGACATTGTATATGACCCACACTATGACGAATAACGGAATCACCATCCTTTCAATTGATACCAGCGCCGACATCTGCACCGTTGCCCTGTCCCGCGATGGCGTCACCTTCGCCGAAAGCCGGGTGACCACCCCCCGCAGCCAGTCCTCTCTGCTGGTGCCGGAAACAGAGCGGCTGCTCCGCGATGCCGGACTCCGCATTTCAGACTGCAATGCCGTTGCGGTTTCAATGGGCCCCGGCTCCTACACCGGCCTCAGGGTGGGAGTTTCGACCGCCAAGGGGCTCTGTTTCGGCAGCGGAGCCAAACTCATCGGCATCGGCACCCTTGACCTCCTGGCCGTTCAGGGGCTTTCGGCAACCCCGTCTGCAGACTATGTGGTGCCGATGATGGATGCCCGCCGGATGGAGGTCTATCAGGCCGTCTATGGCCGCGACGGCAGCCGCATTTCGGAAATCTCCCCGCTCATTCTCGACGGCGGCTCCTATTCGGAACTGCTTGCCAAGGGCAAAGTCACGTTTGTGGGAAACGGCTGTGCCAAATTCCGGGAACTCATCAGCAACGGCAACGCAACCTTCGTCCCGTGCGAGCCGGAAGCCGCAGCAATGGCCCCGTTGGCTTACGCCAAATGGGTATCCGGATGTTTCGAGGACGTAGCCTATGCCGAGCCTTTCTATCTGAAGGAATTCTCGGTGGGAGTTTCCAAGAAAAACATCCTCGACGTATAACCCGCATTTGCAAAAGATTTTGTATATTTGCTTATTAACGTTCGCCGAATCACCCGTTAAAATTTATAGCACCACACATATCGTCTCAATATGGCTTACTTGAAATTCAATAAGGCGGAGCTGGTAAATCTCGAATATTCCCTCAAGAGGGAAATCATCGCCACCAATCGTACCGGAGCGTATGCCAACACCACCATCGTATGTTGCAACACCCGCAAGTACCATTGTCTTCTGGCTGTCCCCATCGAGCAGATGAACTGGAGGCGCCACGCCCTCCTCTCCTCTCTGGATGAAACACTTGTGCAGCACGGCAAGAGTTTCAATCTCGGCATACACTGCTACGGAGGCGTTTTCGAGCCGAGGGGGCACAAATATATCGTGGATTACCAGAATGACCCAATCCCCACCATCACCTACCACATCGGAGGCATCAAGCTCCAGAAACAGATTCTGATGGTGCAGAACGAAGACCGGGTGCTCATCAGATACACACTGCTGGACGCCCATTCCTCCACAACATTGAAACTCAAGCCACTGCTTTCGTTCAGGAGCATCCACGAACTCACCCACTGCAACCCAGACGCGGACACCAGATGCGTGGATATCGAAAACGGCAAGGCTTACAAACTTTACCGGAGTCTCCCCATTCTCTATCTGCAGACTTCGAAGAAGGGGGAATATGTGGTGAATCCCGACTGGTACTACGGTGTTACCTATCCGGAAGAATATCGTCGCGGATTTGACTGCAGCGAGGATTTGTACTCCCCCGGATGGTTTGAACTCCCCATAAAAAAGGGTGAAACCATTATTGTCTCCGCATCCACTTCACCCTGCAAGCCATCCACGTTCAAGCGCAAGTTCACAAACGAACTGGCGGCGATAGGCGAGCTTACCGATTTTGACACCACCATCCGCAATGCCGCCTCCCGCCTGTTCCTCCAGAGGAGCGGCCGACTCGAGATCAGCAGCGGCTTCTCGTGGCTCGAAATCGGAGGATTGCGGGACACCGGCATCTGCGCGTCCGGCCTCACGCTGCACAACAACGGCAATGTCAAGGATTTCGCAAAGGTTTTGGACGACATCATAAAGAAATGGCACGACGACGTACTGATTTCGTGCCGCAAGGTGGAGGCCCCCTTGAGAATCGCCACAATGGTACAGGAGTACATCGAATTTACCGGCGACGAAAAGGGCGCCTGGAACCGCTGGGGCAAGATTGTCCGGGACATTCTGAAGAGTTTTCTGGCCGGCCGCCCCGAAGTCACGGTTCACGAAAACGGGCTTCTCTGGGCTTCGATGCCCGGTTATTCATTAAGTTGGATGAATGCCTACACCGACGGCAAGCCCATAACCGAAAGGGCCGGCTATCAGGTGGAGACCAATGCATATTGGTACAACGCCCTTATGTTTGCAGCCGCAATGGAGCGCAAATACTCCCGCAGCAACAAGGATGCGGCCAGATTCGAGGAAACTGCCGCTCTCGTCAAAGAGAATTACACAAAGATGTTCTGGTCGGAACGACACTGTTACCTTGCTGACTATGTAGGTATGGCGGGTGCCAACTTTGACGTGCGTCCCAACCAGCTTCTGGCCTGCAGCCTGCCCTACAGCCCCCTCCAGGAGGAGATGAAGCATATTGTTGTCCAATTGGTAAAACGGGAGCTTCTCACCGCCAGGGGCATCAGGACATTGTCGCCCAAAAATCCCAACTACAAGGGCATTTACGATGGCAACCAATGCCAGCGCGACCTCGCCTACCACAATGGCAGCACCCGCCCCTGGCTGCTCAAGCACTATGCCCTGGCCTGCTTCAAACTGTACGGGGCATCCTTCTGCCGCGATGCAGCCAAAATGATTGCCGGTTTTGAAGAGGATATGAGTATCCACGGCATAGGGGCCATAGCCGAAATTTACGATGGAGATCCCCCGCACCACCCCCACGGAGCCATCAACTCCGCCACGGCAACCGGAGCCATCCTCACCGTCAAATATCTTATCAACCTTTACAAACAGAATTCGAAACAGTTATGAAAGTTCTGATGTTCGGATGGGAGTTCCCTCCCCATATTTCAGGTGGCCTGGGCACAGCCTGCTATGGTATGACCATGGGGCTGGCCGAAAACGATGTCGAAGTTCTGTTTGTGATGCCGTCTGCATCGGGCGATGAAGACCAGAGCGCAGTCCGCATCATCAACGCCAGCGACGTAGCAGTGAGCGAAACCTGCACCAGTGTCGATGAGTTTCTGGGCAAGGTGCAGTTCCTGCGCGTAGGGAGCAACATTATGCCCTACATCTCCCCCGAAGATTACGCCACCCTCTCCGAAGAGGAGCGAAGTTATCAGGTGTCGGAATTCCACCATCATT
Organism: Bacteroidales bacterium; assembly: GCA_021443625.1. GTDB lineage: Bacteria > Bacteroidota > Bacteroidia > Bacteroidales > UBA932 > Equibacterium. The sequence continues at coordinate 22,668 of JABUTP010000022.1, forward strand.
TCC
>JABUTP010000023.1:0-5090 GCA_021443625.1 Bacteroidales bacterium
CCGTAAGGGATGCCGTGTTCCAACGTCAGGGTATCGGTGTTGGAAGTGGCTTCCGCAAACGTGGAAGTCTGACTTTCCCTGCCGCAGGACAGCCCCACAAAAAAAACTGAAAATAAAACTATTGCGCTTTTGTAATTCATACGATTCTCTGATTGGTCAAGCAAATTTAGACATATTTAAAGAATTTTTGTAAAAAATTGTAATGATGTGGAAAAAAATGTAAAACTTATTTTTACCTTTGCAAGACACATCACAATAATTCTATATGAACTTCATCGGTGAATACAAGGCCAAGGTTGACGACAAGGGGAGAATGGTCTTCCCTGCCGCCTTCAAGACGGTGTGCGGTCAGGATCTGAGCCGTGGATTCATCGTGAGGAAGAGCCTTTTTGCCAACTGCCTCGAAATGTACACCTACCAGTCGTGGAGTGAGCAGAGCGAGGCAGTTAGAGCAAAGCTCAATCTCTTCAACAGGGAGCACGACAGATTCTGGAGGGCCTATACGAGCGAATGCGCCTTCGTTGTCCCCGACGAGAAGCTCGGCCGTATCTCCATCCCCAAAGAATTGATGGATTGGGCCGGACTCGACCACGAGGTCGTGTTCTGCGGAAGGGCTTTCATGGTGGAAATCTGGGCCAAAGGGAATCTTGACGGCTCCCGTACTCCTCAAGACGAATATGTAACACTTGCACAGGCTATTCTTGGATAAGGAGGTTGGAAATATGTCGCTCTATCACATACCTGTGTTATTGCACGAAACTATTTCTGCACTCGAAGTGAAGCCTGACGGGGTCTATGTTGATGCCACATTCGGAGGAGGAGGCCACAGCCGCGCCATTCTCGAAAGATTGTCACCCAAGGGTCGCCTCATCGTGATGGACCAAGACAGCGATGCCCTGGCCAACGTTCCGCAGGACGACCGGGTCCTGCCGGCCCACGCGAATTTCAGATTCATCCACAACTTTGTGCGGTACCACGGCTTTGAGCGGGTAGATGGGATTCTGGCCGACCTGGGGGTTTCGTCCCACCAGTTCGATACCGGAGAGAGGGGATTTTCGTTCCGTTTCGATGCGGAGCTTGATATGCGTATGAATCCGCAGGCGGGACTCTCCGCAAAAGAGATAGTCAACTCCTACCCGGCCGCCGATCTGGAACGGCTGTTCAGGGATTACGGGGAGATTCCGAATGCCGGAAGCGTCGCTTCCCTTATCTGCAGATTCAGGGGCGAAACCCCGATAGAGACCACGGGACAGCTTTGCGAGGCCATTGCAAAGGCCACCCCCAATTTCGCTGAGCATAAATTCCTGGCCAAGGTGTTCCAGGCCCTCCGCATAGAGGTCAACAGCGAAATGACGGCACTCGAGAAATTCATCCCGATGGCAGTCAGGTCGCTTGCCCCCGGGGGCGTTCTCGCAGTGATAACCTACCACTCTCTGGAAGACCGCATCGTCAAGAACGCCATCCGCGACGCCCAGACCGAGGGGCTGGTCAAGAAAGTCAACTCCAAGCCGATACTGCCGGGCGAACAGGAAATATCGGACAACACCAGGGCCCGCAGCGCCAAACTGCGCGTTGCCCGCAAAAACGGGGAGGAGAAGCGATGAAGGGACAGTCCAGAATGACCAGATTGTTCAGCGATCTGTTCGGAGGGGAGATTATCGCCCGCAAGAATCTCGACCGATACACTCTGTTTATCCTTTACTTATTCTTTCTGATGGGGGTTTATCTCCTCTGGGGATTGAAAAGTCAGGACCTGATGGCCACCATCAAGAAGAACGAAGCCATCATAGAGGAGAAGAAGATAGAATACCACCAGAAAGAGCTCAACTTGACCGGCATAGACCAGCGGACGCGCATTGAAAACATGCTCAAGCAGGAGGGCAACAACACGTTGCACGCCCCGACCGATCCGCCTAAGAGAATCGTAATGAAGTTTTAGAGAGGGCTGTTTATGAAGAACAACATCGAGAGAGTAGGCATAGTGTATGCAATAATCCTTATTATCGCCGTCGGGGCGATAATAAGGATTATTGACTTGCAGTTCTTCGACAAGTCCATCGACTACGAACAATTCTACAAAAAGACGGAGAGGGTTGACGAGACAATGCCTGCCAGAGGTTCCATACTGGCTCACGACGGGCGTTATCTTGCGTTTTCCACCCCCCGCTATTTCATGTGCATCGACGCCACCGTCGCTTCCGACAGGATATTCGAAAGCGAATTGCCGGCTTTGGCCGACAGTCTTGCCCAATGGGGGGAACACGACCGGGCCTATTACATAAACCACATCTCCCAGAGGCGCAGTCAGGGCAAAGGTTACACCAAGCTTCTCAAGCAGCACGTGGGCTACGACGATATGAAGCGCATCAGCCGCTATCCTCTCCTGAGCCACGGCCGCCGCTACGGAGGGCTCATAGTGGAGCAGATCGATTACCGTGAATACCCCTACGGCAAGCTGGCGTTCAGAACGCTCGGTTATCTCAAGAACAGCGAAGAGAAGCCCCGCCTCGGCATCGAGGGGGCCATCGACTCCATTCTGAGGGGAAAGCCGGGAGAATGTCCGATGAAACTCATAGAGCACAACATCTGGGTCAAGGACTACGCCAAGGAGGAGATATTGCCGGTCAACGGCGAGGACGTGCAGATTTCCATCGACGTCGATATTCAGGATATCGCCCAAAGGGCGTTGCTCCGCAAGATTGAAAACGAAGAGGACCTGCAGGCGGGCACGGTGATAGTGATGGAAGTTGCCACCGGAGAAATCAGGGCTATGGTCAATATGGAAAAAGACGACAAGGGGCGCTTTACCGAGCAGTACAACTACGCCATCGGCCGTTTGGGGGAACCCGGCTCGGTATTCAAACTCGCCACCTTGGTCACCGCCCTGGAAGACGGCAAGGTAAAACTTGACGACGTGCAGAGTGCCGATGTCCTTTGGAAATACTACAAGGTACCCAAGCCATTTGAAGACACCTACCTGCGCAACTACACCACCATAACTGTGCGCAAGGGGTTGGAAATCTCCTCCAACAACGTATTCCGGCGCATCGCCGCCGAGAAATACGACAAATGTCCACAGGATTTTGTGGATAAGCTGCGCAACGAGCGCCGCATAAGTTACAACTTCGATTTCGACCTGCCGGGCCTCGGCAAAGCCGCCATCCGCGGCCCCGAGAGCAAATACTGGAGTCCCGCCGATCTCCCCCAGATAGGTATGGGATACGCTGTGCAGCTCACCCCGCTCCATATTCTGAATTTCTATAACGCCATCGCAAACAACGGAGTAATGGTAAAACCCCACCTGTTTGTAAAACGGTTCAGAGACGGCAAGGAGGTTTATCAGTACCCCGTGGAAGAAATCGGCAGGGTATGCTCGGAAGCCACCGCCGCCACCGCCCGGGAGGCTCTCCGCGGGGTTGTAATCGGGGAGAAAGGAACAGCCCGCCGCGCCTTCAAGGACTGCAAGGTANNGTTGCGGGCAAAACCGGAACCGCCCGTGTAACCCTCCCCGGAGGAGGATACATCAACGCCGCCGGTCAGAAAAAACATCAGGGTTCGTTTGTAGGATTCTTCCCCTACGAGAATCCGAAATATTCAATAATAGTGGCCGTGTATTCGCGCCTTGCCTCCAAGAACTTCTACGGCGGCACCTGGGGCGGCCCCGTGGCAAGGGAGATAATAGACAACATATATGCGTCGTCACCCGACTGGAACGACGCGATGGTGGCCCAGGGAAGTCTCCCCGCCACCGCAAGTCCCAAACCGGTTCCCGTGCAGGACTCCGTGGGGAGGATTCCCGACCTTTCGGGACGCGGACTGAGGGAAGCGACCTACATCCTCGAATCGCGGGGATTCAAAGTAACGTCCGAGGGAAAGGGGAAGGTCGTGAGCCAGACCCCCGCCGCCGGAACCATAATTGACATAGAAAAAGATTGCGTATTGCTTAAACTTGCAGAAAGACATGATACTGAAAAAGTTAATAGAGAAGATATCCTCGCTGCGGATTGAGGGGGCAACCGACTTTGAAATTTCATCGGTAGCGGTAGATTCCCGCTTATGCGAAAACGGGTCACTGTTCGTGGCTATATCCGGAAATGCCGCCGACGGCCACAAGTTCATCGGGAAGGCGATAGAAAACGGAGCGAAGGCGATTGTATATGAGAACCCCGATGCGGTCGCTCCGGGCAGTTTCGAAGGGGTGACATTTGTCCGGGCGGAAAACTCGCGCAGGGCATTGTCACAGATTGCCGCGGAGTTCTATGACAACCCCTCGTCCAAGCTCAATCTGGTGGGAGTTACCGGAACCAACGGCAAGACCACTACCGCCACACTTCTCTACCGTCTGTTCACCGCCCTGGGATACAACTGCGGCCTGCTGTCAACCATAGCCAACTATGTCGGGGAGAAATGCTACCACACGGAACACACCACCCCCGACCCCATCGAGCTCAACCGCCTTCTTGCCGAAATGGCCGAAGCCGGATGCGAGTATTGCTTCATGGAGGTGAGTTCCCACGCCATCACCCAGGACCGCACCGCCGACCTCACTTTCAAGGGGGGAATTTTCTCGAACCTCACCCACGACCACCTCGACTACCACAAGACTTTTGAGAACTACCGGGATGCGAAGAAGAAGTTCTTTGACAATCTCCCCGCCGACGCGTTTGCCCTGACCAACATCGACGACCGCAACGGCGAAGTGATGCTGCAGAACACCAAGGCCCGCAAATACCGTTACTCGTGCGGCAAGATGGCCGATTTCAGATGCCGGATAATGGACGAAACCCTGGACGGGATGCAGCTGCGCATAGACGACACCCAGGTGTGGACCCGATTCATAGGGGCGCACAATGCATATAACATCCTTGCCATATACGCCGCCGCGTCGCTGTTAGGAGCTGACAAAGATGAAATCCTCACCGTCATCAGCGGAATGAACGCCGTGGCGGGACGGCTTGAATATATCAGGGGAGGCAACGACCTCACCGCCGTGGTGGATTACGCCCACACCCCCGACGCCCTGGAAAACGTGTTGAAGACCCTCAAGGATGTAGCCTGCGACCGCGCACTTATCTGTGTGTTCGGCTGCG
>JABUTP010000023.1:6082-10955 GCA_021443625.1 Bacteroidales bacterium
CACCGCCTGCTCCAACGGTTCCAATCTCACAGACGGAATGGACGGGCTTTCCACAGGAGTAACGGCCATTGCCGGAGCCACGCTGGGTGTGCTGGCATACCTGTCGGGCCACGTGGGCTATGCCGACTATCTCAACATAATGTATATCCCCAACAGCGGCGAGATTGCCGTTTATATGAGCGCCCTGACCGGCGCCCTGCTCGGATTCCTCTGGTACAACTCCTACCCCGCGCAGGTTTTTATGGGGGATACCGGCAGTCTTATGCTGGGAGGCATCATCGGGGTGGCCGCCGTGCTCATCCGCAAGGAGCTTCTGCTCCCCATCCTCTGCGGGATATATTTCACCGAAAGCCTTTCGGTTATCCTTCAGAGATTTTATTTCAAATACACCAAAAAGAAATACGGTGAAGGGAGACGCATCTTCAAGATGTCCCCCCTGCACCACCATTTCCAGAAAGAGGGAGTTCCCGCCCTCATTTCCAAACCGGAACACGCCCATCCCGAAACCAAGATTGTAACCCGTTTCTGGATTGTGGCCATAATCCTTTCGGTTATAACCATTGTAACGCTCAAAATCAGATAGACATGAACAAAATTGCAGTGCTTGGAGGAGGCGAAAGCGGTGCAGGTGCCGCCATTCTGGCCAAAGTCAAAGGATTCGACGTCTTCCTGTCGGATTTCTCCACCATCGACCCCGAATACAGGCAGATGCTGGACCGCTACGACATACCCTTCGAAGAGGGGCGCCATACCCGTGAAAGGATTCTGGACGCGGACGAAATCATCAAGAGTCCGGGCATTCCCGACACCGCCCCGATTGTGGCCACAGCCATCACGATGGGAATTCCCATCATCTCCGAGATAGAGTTTGCCGGCAGGTATGACTCGGCCCGCAAGATCTGCATCACCGGCAGCAACGGCAAGACCACAACAACTTCGCTGATTTACCACATGTTGTGCGAGGCCGGCCTCAACGTGGGACTCGGCGGCAACATCGGCAAAAGTTACGCCCTCCAGGTCGCAACCGAGCATCACGATATCTATGTGTTGGAACTCAGCAGTTTCCAGCTTGACGGAATGTACGATTTCAAGGCCGACATCGCCATCCTGCTCAACATCACCCCCGACCATCTCGACCGCTACGACCACAATATGCAGAACTACATCAACGCCAAGTTCCGCATCACCCAGAATATGTCTCAGGAGGATTGCTTCATCTTCTGCTCTGACGACGAAATCACGGTCAACAACCTCAACCGGATAGTTGTCAAGGCGCAGATGCTCCCCATAAGCCAGGAGCGCAAGGTGGAGTGCGGTGCGTGGGCTCTCGGCGGGACGATGCACGTGGAATACGGCTCCGACCCGTTTGAAATGCAGGTTGGGGACCTCCCGATAGTGGGCCGGCACAACGTCTATAACTCCATGGCAGCCGCAATGACCGGTAAGCTGATGTCCATCACCAACGAGCGCATCCGCAAGGCCCTCTGTTCGTTCATGCCGGTGGAACACCGTATGGAAAAGGTTCTGTCGGTCGGCGGAGTGCTTTACATCAATGACTCCAAGGCCACGAACGTTAATTCCACCTGGTATGCCCTCGAATGTATGAAGACCAAAGTGGTGCTGATACTCGGGGGAACCGACAAGGGAAATGACTACGAGCCCATCTACAACCTCGTCAAGGAGAAAGTGAAAGCCATTGTCTGTCTCGGGGTTGACAACGCCAAGATTCACCGCTGCTTCGAAGACAAGGTGGAGACAATTGTCGATACCGCTTCGGCAGAAGATGCCGTGAGGGCCGCAAGCAAGCTGGCAAGCGACGGCGACACCGTGCTGCTAAGCCCCTGCTGCGCAAGTTTCGACCTGTTCAAGAACTACGAAGACCGCGGCCGCAAATTCAAGGCAGCAGTGAGAAATCTCTAAAGGACCTTGCAGATGAGGAACATTCGCATACGGGGAGACAGGGTAATAATGTTCATCGCCATCATTCTGGGGGCGATATCGGTCATTGCAGTGTTCTCATCCGGGTCGTTTCTGGCAAAGGACAATCCCGACATAATGGGCAAGACCCACGTCCTCAAATCGCAGATAAAGTTCTTTGGCCTTGGACTCGCGGCCCTGCTTGCCTGTTATGCATTAAGTGTAGAACAATACCGGAAACTGGCGCCGGTGGTGTTTGTGGGGGCCGGACTTCTGCTCATCATGCTGTTCATCCCCGCATTTCAGGATACCCGCAACGGTGCTGTCAGAGGCATCAAGATAGGAAGTCAGACTCTGCAGGTGTTTGAAGTGCTGAAGGTGGGAGTGATATTCTATATGAGTTGGGCTTTGGAAAAGTTTGAAGACAAGTTCGGGAGTTTCAAAAGTTTTGCATTGTACATTCTTGTGCCGCTCGGACTGGTGTGCCTGCTCGTGATGATGAACAGTTTCTCGTCGGCGTTGCTGCTCGGGCTCATAAGCGTGCTGCTGATGTATTTCATGAAGGTTTCGTGGAAGAACCTGATTATAACGGGAGCAATCGTGGTGAGTCTGGTGGCTCTCCTGTTCTGCACATACCACCTGAGTGTCGCCATCTATCCCGATGCACGGGATTGGGGCATCTTCAACCGCATCGCCACTGTGGAAAGCCGTCTCGGCATCGGTGAAAAGGATTATGTCCTGACCGAAGGGGACGCAGGGCAGCTGTCGGCCGCCGACAAGGAGAAGGTTCTCGCCGAACTCGACCACGAGCGGCAGAGCGTGAATGCCAAAATCGCCATTGCGGAAGGTGGCATTCTGGGCAAAGGGGTCGGTCGGGGCTCAGCCAGACACGCCCTGTCGATGGCTTTCTCCGACTTCATATTCGCCTCGATTGTCGAAGAGACGGGTCTGTTCGGCGGGGTAATCATCATTCTGCTCTATCTCATATTCCTGTTCCGGTGCATCAGCATCTCCATCCGCTGCCCCGACAATTTTTCGCAGGCTTTGGCGCTGGGCATAGGATTCCTCATCACCATCCAGGCGTTCCTTCACATTCTGGTGAACGTGAGGATTCTGCCCATCACGGGACATACCCTGCCCCTCATAAGCCACGGCGGCACGGCATTCATTGTGCTGTCGGGTGCCATCGGGATAGTCCTCTCCATAAGCCGCAACGTCAACAGAATCGAAGCTGAGCATCGGGCAGAGGCGGCCCTGGCGGAGACTGAAGCAAATGAACTTTTGGAAGACGAAGCGCCGGCAGAACCGGCATATACATATACTGACACATCAGAAGAAATCGAATTGTAACAGCCATGAAAAGGATAATAATCAGTGGTGGAGGGACAGGCGGCCACATTTTCCCCGCCATATCCATTGCAGATGCACTCCGCCGGAGCGGCAGCGGGTGCGAAATTCTCTTTGTCGGAGCGCTGGGAAAGATGGAGATGGAACGTGTACCGGCAGCTGGTTACAACATCATAGGGCTTCCCGTTGCCGGGTTGCAGCGCAAGCTCACCCTTAAAAACCTCACCCTTCCCGCCAAGGTTGCGGCAAGCCTCCGCAAGGCCCGCGCCATCATAAAGGAATTCAAACCCGATGTCGTGGTGGGAGTCGGAGGGTATGCGAGCGCCCCTATGCTGTGGCAGGCCTCGCGGATGAAAATCCCCTGTCTCATACAGGAACAGAATTCGTATGCCGGACTCACCAACAAACTTCTGGGCAAACGGGTCCGCAAGATATGCGTGGCCTACGAGGGGATGGACAAATTCTTCCCCGAAGATAAGATTCTCTTCACGGGAAATCCCCTGCGCGAAGGCATCAAGCCCCCCACAGCCGAAATGAGAGAGGAAGGATACCGATACTACAACCTCAACCCCTCCAAGAAGACTTTGCTGATAGTCGGTGGCAGTCTCGGTGCAAGAACCCTCAACGAAAGCGTGCAGCGCTGGATGGTCGGCCGCGAAGGTCGCGAATGCGATTTCCAGGTTTTATGGCAGAGCGGAAAGTATTACAGGGAGGGCATCGCCACATTCCTCAAGGACCACCCCTGCCCCGATGTGCACAATGTCACGTTCATAGACCGGATGGACCTGGCCTATGCGGTGGCCGACGTCATAGTGTCGCGTGCCGGTGCCGGGACAATCTCGGAACTTTGCGTGACCGGAAAAGCCACAATATTCGTACCTTCGCCCAATGTTGCCGAAGACCACCAGCGGCATAACGCCATGGCCCTGGTTGAAAAGGGAGCGGCTCTGATGGTGGCGGACGACGAAGCCAGGGACAAACTGATGGGCACTGCGGCGGAACTTCTGTCGGACTCCGGGGCCGTCCGCAATATGGAGCGGGCCATTCTGGAACTCGGGCGGAGCGATGCCGCCGACGTCATCGCGGCCGAAGTTTTGAAATTAGCGGAATAAGAAAGATGTACGACAATTATTACTTTTTGGGAATAGGCGGCATCGGGATGAGTGCCATTGCGAGGTATTTCAAATATCTGGGCAAGGAGGTGTCGGGCTATGACCGGACCCCTTCGGACCTTACCCGCACCCTTGAAAGCGAGGGGATTGCAATCCACTACGAAGATTGTCCCGAATTGATTCCCGGTGACATAGAAAAGACATTTGTGATATACACCCCCGCCATTCCGGGCGATTTCGGGGAACTGAGGTATGTTCGGGAAAAGGGCTACGCCCTATGCAAACGGTCGCGCGCCCTCGGCGAGATTGCCAAGGGGAAGGATTGTCTGGCCATTTCGGGGACCCACGGCAAGACGACCACCTCCACCCTGCTGGCACACATTTTCACTCAAGCCACAGAAGGGGGGTGCAGTGCATTTCTCGGGGGAATCTCCAAGAACTACGATACCAACTTCCTGATGAGCAAAAGCCGGGTGCTGGTGGCGGAAGCCGATGAA
>JABUTP010000023.1:11084-14099 GCA_021443625.1 Bacteroidales bacterium
CAGGTAAAACGCAGTGTCATTGTCAAGAAAGGGGTGGAAGTCGATTTGTCCGGGATTAACGCCCGCGTATATAACTACTCCTACAACACCCCCTGCGACTTTTACGCCTCCGACATCCGTCCGACCGAGGGCGGTCATTTCAATTTCACCCTCAACTACCCGGGCGGCAGGATTGCGGATTGCACCATCGGGATTCCCGGATGGGTCAATGTGGAAAACGGTGTCGCAGCAGCCGCAGTGGCCATAATGTATGGTGTCGCACCCGAGAAGGTAAAGGCCGCCCTGGCAACGTTCTCCGGTGTGAAACGCCGCTTCGACATCCACGTCAACACCCCCAAGGTTGCCTACATCGACGACTATGCCCACCATCCCGACGAGATAGCGGCCGCCATAAGTTCGATGCGCAACATTTTCCCGTCAAGGAAAATCTGCGGCATTTTCCAGCCCCATCTCTATACCCGCACCCGCGATTTTGCAGATGAATTCGCAAAGGCGCTCAGCGGTCTCGATTCGCTGATAATGCTCCCCATCTACCCGGCGCGGGAACTCCCCATCGAAGGGGTCTGCTCGGAGATGATTCTGGACAAGGTTACCCTGGCCGACAAATGTCTGGTGGAGAAGGATGCCCTTCTTCAGACACTGAAGGAGAGGGAACTCGAGTGTCTGGTGACTTTCGGGGCGGGCGACATAGACCGCTTCATCGAACCTATAGAACAGTATCTGAAGAATGCTTAGAAAAATTCTCTCCATAGTGCTTGTCGTGCTGCTCACCGCTGCCCTGGGCCTCTATTTCTATTATATAGAGGGCTACAGCTCGGTGAGGGAAAGAGAGAATATGTGCAATGAGATTTCAGTAAGGATAAGGAATCCGCTCCCCACCGACGTCATCTCCACTCCGGAAATAGAATCCATAATCCGTCCCTATGTGGACGGACGCCCCGTAGGGGAAGTTGACGCCAACGCTTTGGAGGACCTGCTGAGCGGCACGGGGGCCGTGGCCACCGCCGAGATATTCCCTGCCGGAACTAACACGATGGTTGTGGATATAGTGCAACGCTCTCCCATAATGAGGCTGGAAACCCCTTCGGGAATCCATTTTGTGGATAGTTGCGGATTTATCCTACCCCCGCTGAAAGACGTTGCCCTCAACCTTCCGATAGTCACCGGAGCCATTCCGATGGACATCCCCCCCTCATACAGGGGGCTTCCCGCAGAAACAGAGCGGGAATGGATGGCAAAAATGTGTAACTTAGCAGCCAATATCCGCAGCGACGGCTGGTGGAACGGCCGGGTGGAACAGATATGGGTGGAGGCGTGCGGTGACGTCATTCTGTACCTTAAAGATTTGGACGAGAGTTTCAACATCGGAGGCGGTGAGGATGTGGGGACAATGTTGCGCAAGGCGGAATGTTATCTGCTCACCATCCGTCCCGAAGCGGAGAAGGCGAAGAAATCATACACTTCGGTGAACCTCAAATACAAAGATCAAATTATTTGCAAATAGAATATGAACGAATACCAACCATTGGCAGCCGTAGAATTGGGACAGTCCAAAGTCTCAGTGGCGATTGCGGAAAAAACCACTTTCGGCATAAGGGTGACCCATCTATGCACCAAAAGCGTGCGGGGAATGAGCCGCAGCGATGTTTTGAACAACAGATTTGTAAGCGAAGCCCTCAACGAATGTCTCAGGGAGATTTCCGAAGCTTCGGGACAGACCATAAGGGATGTCGTTCTCTGCGTGTGGGGCCAGAGCATCAAGACACGGGAGCATACCGTGACTATGGACCACCCCTTTCACGATGATTCACAGATTGAAGAGGACGAATTGCGCAAAATCCGCAACGGTGCATTCAATGCCGAGGTCGCTCCCGACGAAGTGATTCTCGACGCCATCCCCCAGAGTTTCGAGGTGGATGACTCCATCGGAGTCGCTCCCGAGAACGTGTTGGGAATGACCGGACACAAGATTACGGCTCATTTCAAGCTGGTGATAGGCAAAGCCAATGCCAACAAAAAGCGCAGGGACGTTGTCACAGGATGCGGACTGAACATCATCGGAACGGTTCTCTCCCCCATCGGTTCCGCAATGGCTGCGCTGAGCGAAGAGGAGCGGGAAAACGGTGTGGCCCTGCTTGACATAGGCGCCGGCACAACCGACGTGGTCATTGTGAAAGACCGCACAGTGCGCGAAGTCGCCTGCATCCCGTTTGCCGGCGGAAGCATTACCGGTGACATAAAGAGCACCGCCACCATAACCACCGAAATGGCAGAACTCGTAAAGATAAAATACGGAAGATGCATCAACGAAGGTATCCCCGAAGGGAAAAAGCTCGTCATCAAGGGGAGCGGCGGCAGCGGTGACAAGGAAATCGCCCTCGACCTTCTCCAGCAGATTGTAGAAGCCCGCGTGAGCGAAATCCTGGATGCCGTATGGTATATCATAGAGGAGTCGGGATATATGGGGAGGATTCCTTCGGGTATCGTCATTACCGGAGGCACCGCCTATCTCGACTACATCCGCGAACTGGCCCGCAGTCTCACCGGCTGCAAGGTACGCCTGGCCAATGCACAGGGCAACATTTCGGACAGTTCCGTGGAGAGCAGTTTCAACACCACCTCCTGCTCGATAGTGGGTACCCTTCTCGACAGTTTTGAGCACGGCGATGAAATTTTCGAAAGGATTCAGCGGACCAATGCCACCGACGCCACACCCAAGGACGATGACGGAGACCTCTTCAACGGAAGCGGAGAGGAAATCACCAAGTTGTCGTGGCGCGAGAGCCGCCGCAGGAAAAAAGAGCAGGAGCGGGCCATCCGCGATGAAGAAAAGAGACGCAAGGCCGAAGAGAAAGAGGCCGAGCGCAAGCGCAAGCTTGAAGAGGAACTCGCAGAAGAGGCCGAGGACGGGGTGGAAGAGGAAGAAGATGAAGATGAGGATACTCCCCAGCCTCAGGAAACCGAATCCAAGCCGAGCAAGGTAGGGAGTTTCTTCAACAGTTTGTTTGACACATC
>JABUTP010000023.1:14122-25066 GCA_021443625.1 Bacteroidales bacterium
TATATGGAAAATATAATACCTACAGACTGGTCCGAGACCGGTAATCTCATCAAAGTCATCGGTGTCGGAGGCGGCGGCACAAATGCCGTCAACTATATGTACCGGCAGAAGGTCGAACACGTGGATTACGTGGTGTGCAACACCGACAAGCAGCACTTGAACTACAGCGAAGTCCCCACCAAGATTCAGTTGGGAGTCATTCTCACCAAAGGACTCGGAGCGGGCACCGACTCCCTTCAGGGGACAAAGGCCGCCCAGGAATCGGTGGAGGAAATCCGTAAAATGCTCTCCGGCAACAACCAGATGGCTTTTGTTGCGTGCGGTATGGGAGGTGGTACCGGCACCGGTGCCGCACCTGTGATTGCAGGCGAAGCCAAGGCCAAGGATCTCCTTACCATCGGCGTCGTAACCCTTCCTTTCCGCGATGAAGGGGAAGATTCGCTCTACCGCGCCACCGAAGGAATCAAGGAGATGAGCAAGAACGTCGATTCGCTGCTGGTCATCGACAACAACCGCCTCTACGACGTCTATCCCGACCTCAAGCTCAAGGATGCACTCAACAAGGCCGACGAGGTGCTGGCCACCGCCGTGAGGAGCATCACCGAAATCATCACCTGCAACGGCTACATCAACGTGGACTTTGCGGATGTTCGCAAGATAATGAAAGACAGCGGGATGGCCTATATGGGCATAGGTGAGGCATCGGGTGCCGACCGCGTGCAGAAAGCCGTTGACAACGCCCTCAACTCCCCCCTGCTGGCCAATTGCGACATCAAGAAGGCCTCCAAGGTTCTCGTGCATATCTGCACCGGTACCGATGAGAATTCCCTCGGCTCCGCCGAACTCAACCGCATTATGGAATATATCCAGGAAGCCACCGGAGGCACCGACGCCACCAAGCGCGGCGTCGTGTTCGACGATTCTCTCGGAGACAATATCCGCATCACCATCGTGGCTACCGGATATGACCTCACCTCCCTCCCCGTACCCAACCAGGAGAAAGTGAACCGCGGCAAGGTCATTATGGTGGAACTTGACGAGATTGAGAATCCCAAGAGCGGACTTCCCATCTACAGCGGGGAAAACATCAGCGTATCCAAGAGGCAGCGTTACCTGGGCAAGCCCTCGCTCATCGTCAGTTCCCCCGAGCAGATTCCCGAACTGGAAGCCGAAACCGCATATACGCGCCGCGGCAAACTGATGATAGCGCAGCAGAGGAACCAGCTCCAAAAGTCACAACACGAAAACAATCAGACAATACAATCGGAATAATATGGCAAAAGTAGGAATGGCGTGCGACCACGCCGGTTATGAACTCAAGGAATATCTCAAGAATATCCTGACGGCAAAAGGGTTCGAGGTAGAGGACTTCGGAACCCACTCGACAGATAGCATGGACTACCCCGATGTGGCCCACCCTCTCGCAGAAGCTGTGGAATCGCACAAAGTTGATTTCGGAGTTGCGATGTGCGGCAGCGGAGAAGGCATCTCCATCACCCTCAACAAACATCAGGGGGTAAGGGCCGCCCTGTGCTGGAAAACCGAGATTGCAGCTCTGGCGAAACAGCACAACAACGCCAACATACTGGTGCTGCCGGCACGTTTCGTAACCAGGGAAGAAGGGGAAAATATCCTTGAAACCTATCTCACCTCGTCGTTTGAGGGAGGAAGGCACCAGAAGAGGATTGACAAAATCCCCGTTCACTGATGGGGAATCCGTTAATCCTTGACAACAATTTCTCCGGAACACTGGACAGCGACCTTGCGAGCTATCCGGACGGCATCCTCATCCCGATAGACAAGCCCTACCGTTGGACCTCGGCCGATGTGGTGCGGAAAGTGAAGTTCACGCTCCAGCGCCATTTCCACCTGAGGAACATCAAAGTGGGGCACGCCGGCACGCTGGACCCGCTGGCCACCGGAATTCTCGTGGTCTGTGTCGGTAAAGCGACCAAACTTGCCGAAACGCTCCAGTCCCATACCAAGGAATACATTGCGGAAATCGAACTGGGGGCCACTACCCCGTCATACGATTTGGAGAAAGATGTTGACACGATTTATCCTTTCGGGCATATCACTGCCGAAAGCATACGGGAGGCCCTTGCCGGATTCATAGGGGAGCAGGATCAGGTGCCGCCCCTCTTCTCCGCCAAGATGATAGACGGGGTGCGGGCCTACGAATATGCCCGGGCCGGCGAAGCCAAAGAACTCAAAGCCTCCCGAATCACCATTGAAGAAGCTGAACTGCTGAATTTTGAAGCATCCTCCCCTACCGGCAGGCCCCGTGCCACCATCCGCATCAGGTGCAGCAAGGGAACCTACATCCGCTCGTTTGCCCGCGACCTGGGCTGCGCACTGTCGAGCGGAGGGCATCTGACAGCGCTCAGACGCACACTTACAGGCGTTTTTGAAATAAAAAACGCAATTCTTTTGGAAAATTTCACTTCTTCAGATAATTTTGCCCGCTAATTGCGATAATTGTATGAAACAAAAGGAATTTGAATTCACTCTCACCGAAGAACAGATAGCCAAATATCCCGCTGAAGAGCGTGACGAGTCAAGGCTGCTGGTTCTGCATAAGGATACCGGAGAAATCGAACACAGGGTTTTCAAGAACTTCATCGAATATGTGAGTGAAGGGGACCTTTGCGTGTTCAATGACACCAAAGTCTTCCCCGCCAAACTCTATGGCAACAAAGAGCGCACGGGTGCGGAGATTGAAGTGTTCCTGCTCCGCGAACTCAACCGCGAGCAGCGCCTTTGGGACGTTCTGGTCGATCCCGCCCGCAAAATACGCATCGGCAACAAGCTCTATTTCGGCGAAGACAACTCTCTGGTGGCCGAGGTCATAGACAACACCACTTCGCGCGGGCGCACCCTGCGTTTCCTGTTCGACGGCTCCTATGAGGAATTCAAGAACACCCTTTACACCATCGGGTCGCTCCCCGTTCCCAAATGGATACGTCCCAGGGCGGAAGAGATAGACAAGGAGAGGTTCCAGACCATCTTTGCCGCCAACGAGGGGGCAGTGGCATCTCCCGCCGCAGGTCTCCACTTCAGCCGCATCCTGTTCAAGCATATGGAAGTGATGGGAGTCAACTCCGCATTCCTCACTCTCCATATGGGCAACGCCCATTTCCACACGGTGGAAGTTGAAGATTTGTCCAAGCACAAAATGGACTCCGAGCCCCTCATCATCACCCCCGAAGCCGCCGAGGCCGTGAATCAGACCAAACGGAAGGGTCACAAAGTGGTTGCAGTGGGCATCACCGTGCTCCGCGGACTCGAAACCTTCGTCACCACCACCGGCGAAATAAAGGAGTTCGAAGGATGGACCAACAAATTCATCTTCCCTCCCTACAAATTCACCATCCCCGATGCGCTGGTCACCAATTTCCATATGCCCAAATCGACAATGCTGATGAACGTCGCCGCATTCGGAGGTTACAAAAACGTGATGAACGCATACGAAGTCGCCCTGCAGGAAGGTTACCGCTTCGGCACCTACGGTGACGCAATGCTCATCATTTAGCCGTTTTTTTTGAAAACATACTGCCGGAATCACTTTTTGAGAAACCGGCATGCAGATTCTGGTCCCGATTGTTACATTGCGTCCCAAACGCAATCGTATGAATCGGGATCAGCTTGTATATGCGGCAGCCATAGCCAACTGTTTTTATGGGAATCCCCGCGTAAGCAGGGGTCTTGTGGGGTTGTTTGACTCTCCTTCGGACATCTTCACCCTGGACCGGAAGGAGGTTGAGGAGCGGTGCCCCTACCTTGAGAAACACGGGCAGCGGCTGTTTATGGACGAAACCCTGGAATCGGCGCAGCGCGACATCGCCTGGGCAGAAAACAACGGCCTTGACACCATCTACATCGGCGACAATGCCTACCCCAGCCGGCTCAGGGAGTGCGAAGACGCCCCAATACTGCTATACTGCAAAGGGAGGGCCGACCTTTCGGCCCAACGTGTCGTGGCGGTGGTCGGCAGCCGAGGAGCCACCCAATACGGCCGCAAATACTGCGACACACTGGTGGAGGGTCTTTCAAAATGCGGGGTGAAGCCGGTGATTGTCAGCGGTCTTGCCAAAGGCGTCGATTCGTTTGCCCATTCGTCCGCCCTTCGGTACCATCTTCCCACGGTGGCGGTGATGGGGACCGGCTTCAACGAAATCTATCCCCCCTGCAACACCAATCTGGCGGCGGACATAGTCACGCACGGCGGGGCGCTGGTCACCGAGTTCTCCCCCTTCGTGGAGTCGTTTCCGGTCAATTTCGTAAGGCGGAACCGCATTATAGCGGGGATGAGCGACTGCGTGGTCGTGGTGGAGTCCCGTCAGAAAGGAGGCGGCCTCATTACCGCCAAAATGGCTATGGACTACAACCGGATGGTCTTCGCGTTCCCCGGAAGGGTGGATGACTACACTTTCAAGGGATGCAACGAACTCATCGAGCAGGAAACCGCCTGCATTGCCACCGGCGCCGGCAGCATTCTGAAGGGGATGGGGTGGGACACGGCTTCCGCGCAACTCAGAATGGCTTTTGAAGATGATTCGGGCGGTGAAGATGAGAGTCTCAACGGCAGACTGCTGAGATATCTCGAGGAACACGGGGAGGCCGACATCGGAGAGTTGTGCGACTTTCTGGCCTTATCCATCAGGGAACTTTCGCTCCCCTTGGTGGAGTTGGAACTTGAGGGTCGGATTTGCGTGATTTCTGGGAACAAATACTCTTTGCGGTAGGCCTCGACTGCCGCCTCATACTGGCAAATTTATTTGAATCATTGCCAAAGTGCGGCTATCTTTGACGAATTCAACGATTGACCCCCGAATGCTGCAATGATAGACACCCACTCCCATTTGTATTCAGAAGAATTCCGCGACGATTTGGACGAAGTTGTGGAAAGGGCCCGGCAGGCGGGCGTCTCACACGTCATAATGCCCGGTATCGACTCGTCCTGCCACCACGACATGCTCGCCGCAGCCGACCGGCTCGGCTCCTGGGCAAGCGTCGCCGTCGGGCTGCACCCCACCTCGGTCGATTTGCGGTGGAAAGATGAGCTGCAGTTTGTCTTCGACCATCTGGGCGACCTGGATTTCTGTGCCATAGGGGAAATAGGGCTCGATTACTATTGGAGCCGCGAGTTCGAAGAGCAGCAGAAGGAAGTGTTCGAAGCGCAGCTCGCCCTGGCGGCCGACAAGGACCTCCCCGTGATAATCCATTCGAGGGAGGCCACAGAAGATATATTCAACTGCATCAAGAGAGTCAACAAACCGCTGCGGGGGGTGTTCCACGCCTTTGCGGGGAGTGTCGAGACCTGGCAGCGAATCCAAAGAGCCGGCGATTTCAAGGTTGGGATAGGAGGCGTCGTCACGTTCAAGAACGCCCATATAGCGGAGAGTCTCAAGGAAATCCCGCTGGAGGAGATTCTGCTGGAAACGGATTCTCCCTACCTGACTCCCGTCCCTTTCAGGGGCAGGCGCAACGAAAGCGCTTATGTGAGATATACGGCAGAAAAAATCGCATCGGTCAAGGGCGTTTCCACGGAAGAAGTTGACCATGCGACCAGCCGCTCCGCCGCCGCCTTATTTGGGCTTTTTTGCTAAAAAAGTTCGCATTTTTCAAAAAAATGTAATAACTTGCGCTCTAATAGTACGTGCCGGAATTTGGCCGGCACGCATTATCGGCACAACCTTAAACCCTTTGGGCGTTTACAGGAGAAGAATAAAGAAACAAATCAAACATTGTTATATCAATCATTAATTAAAAAACCTATGAAAAAAATTTTCATGTTTTTGGCAGTTGCAGGTCTTATGACCTTCTCTGCACAGTATCGTACAGCCAATGCTCAGGACGAGCAGCCCGCTGCCACTGAACAAGTTGCCGAGGCAGCTGAAGAAGTAGCCGCTCCCGCAGCACCCGCAAATGACGCATTTGCAGCCGGCGCAAGCGACCAGCCCCTCCACCAGCAGCTCAAAGCCAAATTCATTGAAGGTGGTGCAGGCTTCATGGCCCTCGTGCTCCTCTGCCTTATCTTCGGTCTTGCCATCGCAATCGAAAGAATCATCACCCTCAGCCTTTCCGAGACCAACACAACCAAGCTTCTCAATCAGGTTGAAGACGCTCTCAAGGCAGGCGACATCGAGGCAGCCAAGGACGTATGCCGCAACACCCGCGGCCCTGTGGCAAGCATCTTCTATCAGGGTCTCGACCGTGCCGACCAGGGCATCGAGAACGTTGAGAAGGCTGTTACATCCTACGGTTCTGTTCAGATGGCCCAACTCGAAAACGGTCTTTCCTGGATTACCCTCTTCATCGCCATCGCCCCTATGCTCGGGTTCATGGGTACCGTTATCGGTATGATCCAGGCCTTCGACGCCATCGAAATTGCAGGTGACATCTCTCCCAACCTTGTTGCCGGCGGTATGAAAGTTGCCCTTATCACCACTGTGGGTGGTCTTATCGTGGCTATCATCCTTCAGATATTCTACAACTATCTTGTATCCAAGGTTGACGGTATCGTTTCAGGCATGGAAGACGCTTCCATCAGCCTCGTTGACCTTCTGGTTAAATACCAGAAATAATCACGACTCCAAAGTCTGATATTGATATATAGATAATTTGTAAAATATTCTAATAATTGAAAGGATGAAACTGGCTAAATATTTAAAATGGGTACTTTTGGCTGTTTCAGCTATCCTGTTGGTCGTGTTCTTTGTGATGCCGCACTCGACAGCAAATGAACCTATCGTCAACACTTATCTGATTTGGACATATATCCTCCTGTTTGCATCTATCGCCTGCGTGCTGGTATTCCTGCTCATCGGCGTATGCAGTTCAGCCAAAAGCCTGCTCAAATTCGTAGGACTCATCGTTGCAGCCGTTGCAATTGTGGCAGTATCCTACCTTCTTGCCCCGGGCGGCGAAATCGCCACATCGGTTGATTACACGGCAACAACTTCAAAACTTGCAGATACCGGTCTCTTCGTGACCTACTTCATGCTTGCAGCATCTATCGTAGCTCTCTTTGTAACCGCCATCTGGAACGCTATCAAGAACCGCTAAACCTAAGTTAAAATGGCATCAAAAAAGACTCCCGAAATTAATGGCGGATCAATGGCCGACATCGCATTCCTCATGCTGGTGTTCTTTTTGATGGTGACCACAATGGACCAGGAGAAAGGTCTTCCCAGACGTCTCCCCCCCATGCCCGATGAAAACATGAAAATCGAGAACGAAAAGGTCAACCGTCGCAACATCATCATCGTAAGGATCAATGTCAATGACCGTGTATTCGCTGGAGACGAACCTGTAGATGTCAGCCAACTGAAGGATAAAATCGTTGAATTCCTCACCAATCCTCTCGACGACCCCAACCTTCCCGAAAGAAGTGTCAAGGAAATCGAAGGTTTCGGACCCTACGCCGTTTCCAAGGGTGTGATTTCACTCCAGAACGACCGTGGTACGACATACAGCGCATACATCGCAGTGCAGAACGAACTCATCAAGGCCATCAACCAAATCCGCGACGAATTCTCCAAGAATACCTACGGTAAGGTTTATGCCGAGCTCGACGACGCACAGCAGAAGATTGTCCGCAACTGTATTCCTCAGCAGATTTCTGAGGCCGAACCCAAGGATACCAAGAAACAATAGGAGAAATCAGTATGGCTACATTTAGAAAAAAAGGAAATAAGGATGTTCCCCAGATCAACACCTCGTCACTCCCTGACGTTGTGTTCATGATTCTTATGTTCTTCATGGTGTCCACCAGTATGCGTCAGACCGAGCATATGGTTAAGGTTTCCCTCCCCGCCGCTTCCGAAATCGCGAAGCTTGAGCGCAAGGACCTTTCCTCATATATCTACGTTGGCTCCCCCCTGCCCAGGTACCAGTCCAAATTCGGTACCGACAGCCGTATCCAGCTTAACGATTCTTTCCGTACAGTGGACGAAATCAGGGACTTCGTTGCTGCTGAGCGTGAAAACCTCAGTGAGCAGGACCGCCCTTTTATGACAATTTCAATCAAGGCCGACCGTGACACCCGTATGGGTATCATCACCGACATCAAACAGGAACTCCGCCGTTGCAACGCGCTCAAGATTCTGTATGGTGCAAATGCCGTAGATTAATTTGCATACACTTTAAGATTATAAATGATGGGTAACGGAGCTCAACTTTGTTACCCATTTTTTTACAACTCCTTACAATGAAAAAATTACACAATTATATTCTCTCTCTTGCAGTGGCGCTGGTCGCCACCGGGTGCTGCCAACAGCAAAAAGCCAAATATGTATTCTACTTCATCGGTGACGGTATGGGATTCGACTGCATTTCCATTGCAGAGACCTATCTTGCCCAGGCCGAAGAGGGACACAACGGAATGGGACTACTCTCCTTCTCGACATTCCCCGTGCTCGGCGCGTCTGCGACCTACTCGGCAGACAGTCAGGTGACCGACTCCGCTGCTGGCGGAACAGCCCTTGCGACAGGCACCAAGGTGAACAACGGTGCCATTGCCATTACGCCGGACGGAGACACCCTCACGAGCATTGCCTACAAAGCCCACGATGCCGGGATGAAAGTGGGCATCGTAGCTACCGTAGGCATTGACCACGCCACACCCGCGTCATTCTATGCCCACAACGTATATCGCGGCAACTATGCTGAGATATCAAGCGAAGTGGGAGCCACAGGTTTTGAGTTCTTCGGAGGCGGAGATTTCATAGGGGGCGAAGATTGGATTGCTCCCGCAGAGGAGGCCGGCTACACTTTCGCGTTCGGCAAGAACGACTACAACGAGAAAAAAGCTGCCGAAAAGCTCATTTATTTTCAGCGTAAGGACTATGACAAATCCCGGACTGAGGTTGTGGATTACGTGACCAAACACCGCGACAACAACCCCGACGACATCTGCCTTGCAGACCTTGTGGAAGCCGCTGTGAACCATCTTGACAACCCCAACGGATTTTTCATTATGGCCGAAGGTTCCAAGATTGACTATGCCGCCCACGCCAATTCGCTGGACGGACTCATCTTCGAAACGATAGACTTAAGCGACGCTGTGGCCGTGGCACTTGATTTCTACAAGAAACATCCCAAGAACACCCTTATCGTCGTTACAGCAGACCACGAGACCGGAGGGCCTTCGTGCAAAAGCCCCAACCTTGGAAATATCCGCGAGACTCTGAAACCCCTCGACAAGACCAGCGCGAACTATCTCAACGACGAACACGAGGCAGCCGAGGAGACATCCGAATATGGCATTGCCTGGACCACCAAAGGCCATTCGGGTGAGCGAGTTCCCATCTTTGCGATAGGAGCCGGAAGCGAGAAGTTTGCAGGTTCTATGGAAAACATCGACATCCCCCGCAAAATTTGCGAGGCTATGGGAATAGAGTTCTAATCTGAAGAGTACAATGAAAAGATTTTTCTCAATTCTTTCATTGGCCGTAATTACCCTTTTGGCATTGGGATGTCAGAAGGAAGAGGCCACGACCGGTGCCCTTAGGGGGATGATAGAGGATTGCGAAGGGATTACCGTGACTCTGGTCGGGATTGCGCCCACTACGGGTTCTTTCTCCGCCGTTACGGCCGCTGACGGATTCTACCTTATAAAGGATATCCCCGCAGGTGATTATGCCATAGAATGCAGCAAAAACGGCGTCAAACTCGATGTGGAGCCCGAAGAGAGTTCCATCAAGGAGATGAAAGTCACCATCAGGGCCGGCAAGGAGCATCTGTTCAACATCTACTACGAAGAACCGTACTACGACGAGGACGACGAATAGAGTGCCGGCTTCATACTGCAAAACAACTGTCAAATGCGAAGAAAACTTCAATACGGGGTTATAGGGAACGGCAGCTGGGCCACCGCCCTCATAAAGATTCTCACCGAAACAAATTCAATGGTGTATTGGCATTTGCGCAAATACGAATACATTGAATATATCGAAAAGTACGGAAGAAACCCCAGGTACCTTACCGAAGTTACGCTCGACACGGGCACGCTTGTCCTGACTGCAGACATCAACGAGCTTGTGGAGGCATGCGACGTGGTGGTGTTCTGCGTTCCTTCGACCTTTTTCGTAGAGACCGCCGAGACCATCACGGCATCCCTCGACGGCAAATATATGGTGTCTGCCATAAAGGGACTCGTGGGGGATGCCAACCTCACCATATCGGAATACTTCAACCAGGTAATGCACGTCCCCGATGACCATATAGCCATCATCAGCGGCCCTACGCACGCGGAGGAGGTTGCGATGGAACACATCTCCTATCTGACGATTTCGAGCAGCAACCAGAAACTTACTTCGGCCGTATGCAGGGCGTTCGAATGCCGGTTCGTACAGGCCATCCAGAGCAACGATGTGCTGGGGGTTGAATATTCCGCCTGTATGAAGAACATCTATTCGATAGCTTGCGGCATCTGCCACTCCTACCGGATGGGGGATAATTTCCAGGCGGTGCTTGTGACCAACGCCTATAACGAAATGGTGAATTTTCTGGACAAGATAAATCCCGACCCTACGAGAAACCCGAGCCAGAGCGCATACCTTGGGGATTTGCTCGTAACGTGCTACTCCCAGTTCAGCCGCAACCGTGTATTCGGAGAGATGATAGGCAAGGGGTATTCGGTAGTTTCTATAAATGCCCAGATGAGTATGGTGGCCGAAGGGTATTTTGCCACAAAGCATATCTTCAAGCTTGCAGAGAAACTGGGTATAAGAATACCCATCATAGAGAGTGTCTATCACATTCTCTACGACGGAATGAAGATTCGGGACACTCTCAAGATATTCACAAGTTCACTCTCGTAGTTTGAGAACTACAGTTTGGAAATTCAAAAGGCAGGCTGAGAAATCAACCTGCCTTTTCTGTCGGGAAGAGGTGACTCGAACACCCGGCCTCTGCGTCCCGAACGCAGCGCGCTAGCCA
>JABUTP010000023.1:28454-30213 GCA_021443625.1 Bacteroidales bacterium
CCCCCGTTTCCGAAAGGGACTGCAAAGATACACACTTTTTACTTCCTTCCAAATTTTTTGAGAAAAATTGACGAATTTTTGAAACGATTGACACCCCCTTCCAAACAACCCAAATGGCATTTTTCTAAAATTCAGCCCATTACGCCAAAGCCTGATGAATTGGTTATTTTTTCTTAACTTAGCACGCAAAATTGCTTAACGCAGCAGCGCGCTGCAACCGGAACTTTATGGAAAATCTCGAAAACGAAAAACCGTGCGGTCTGCCGGAGAATGCCTACCGCGAACTGGGACCCGATGAGGAGTATCAGCCCATCCTCTCCCCTAAGAAGAAATTTCCCGAGGCCAACCTTTGGTCGGTATCGCTGGGAATCATCATGACCATCATCTTCTCTGCCGCAGCGGCCTACCTCGGCCTCAAGGTGGGGCAGGTGTTTGAAGCGGCAATTCCCATCGCCATCATTGCCGTAGGGCTCAGCAGCGTCTGCAAGAGGAAAAACGCCCTTGCGGAGAACGTCATCATCCAATCCATAGGAGCGTGCAGCGGAGCCATTGTGGCGGGAGCCATCTTCACCCTTCCCGCCCTGTATATATTACAGGACAAATATCCCGCCCTCACCGTTGATTTCGGAAAAGTCTTTTTCAGTTCACTGCTGGGAGGCATCCTGGGAATACTCTTCCTCATCCCCTTCAGAAAATATTTTGTGAAGGATATGCACGGCAAATTCCCCTTCCCCGAGGCTACCGCCACCACCCAGGTGCTGGTAAGCGGCGAATCGGGCGGCAAAGGGGCGGGCGCCCTGCTCATAAGCGGCCTCATCGGTGGAATCTACGATTTCATCGTATCTACTTTCGGATGGTTCTCAGAAACCGTCACCACCCGCATCATCCCGTGGGGAGTGGCTTTGGCAGACAAGGCGAAGGTGGTGGTGAAACTCAACGTTGGAGCCGCCGTGCTCGGTTTGGGGTACATTGTCGGGTTGAAATACGCCTTTATAATATGTTGCGGCTCGATGCTGGTATGGCTGGTCATCATCCCTCTGATGAATCTGGTCTGGGGTCCGCAGGTCATTGATTTCATGAATGTCGGACTCGGCACCATCGGCTCGATGGCGCCCGAAAGAATCTTCTCGGAGTATGCCCGACACATCGGTATCGGCGGCATTGCGGTGGCGGGAGTCATCAGCATCATCAAGTCGCTGCCCATCATCAAGTCGGCATTGGGACTTGCGGTGAAGGAATTCAAGGGGAAGAAAAGCGACACTGACAAGGAGACCGTCCGCACCCAGCGTGACATCTCTATGAAGATTGTGGCAATTGGTGTACTGCTCACCCTGGCGGTAATCTTCGTATTCTTCTATCTGGGAGTGGTTTCAAATCTGTGGCACGCCATCATTGCCTTGCTGGTAGTGGCCATCATAGCATTCCTGTTTACCACCGTCGCCGCCAACGCGATAGCCATTGTGGGGACCAACCCGGTGAGCGGTATGACACTTATGACCCTCATTCTGACATCGGTTGTGATGGTGGCTGCCGGCCTCAACGGCACCGCCGGAATGACAGCCTCTCTCATAATCGGCGGCGTGGTCTGCACCGCCCTTTCGGTGGCCGGCGCATTCGTCACCGACCTTAAGATAGGATACTGGATTGGAACGACACCAAAGGTGCAGGAAACATGGAAGTTCCTGGGAACGCTGGTGGCAGCGGCGACAGTCGGCGGAGTCATCATCATACTGAACAAGACCTACGGCTTTACCGGCGA
>JABUTP010000023.1:32138-33603 GCA_021443625.1 Bacteroidales bacterium
GCAACCACTCCTCGGTGACGATGTCGTTGAACACGGGGTCGCGTGTCAGCCGCGAGTACCAGAGCGCCCCACGGTTGACGAACGTCTGCTGCTCCACGGGATTGAAGGTGGACCAGTCGAAATCCCACACCGGTCCGGCGGTAAGTTTGCCCCCCTTGTCGAGATACATCCAGCAACTGCCGGGTTTGTTGGGTTCCCACAGCTGGGTGAGTTCCACCGCTATGAACCAGTCGGCGAAACTGTGAAGGTCCATAAGGTCACGATATGAGCCGTCACCTGGGAAATTTTTGGCATATAGCAACGATTCCAGATTGTTGAGATAGGCTTGCACCTCGGCCAGCTTGGTCTCGTTCATATCCTCGTCCTTGGGGGATTTCACGCAGAACGGGATTTGGGCTGTTTCCGTCTCGAATTTCCACTCTTCGTTTTCGTTGGCCAAATCTGCTTCGAGGAGGAATCCATCCTTGTCGTCTATGTTCACCCTTCGGCTGTCCACCCTTATCTGCTCGGTAACGAAATAGAGGCCGCGATAACTTCCAGCGCGGAAAAACTCCACGAAACGTCCTTCGGGAGTCCAGGCAAGGTCGGTCTTGCGGGCGATTTCAAGTCCCACCGCATTGCGGATCTGGGTGCGGTCCTTCCAGTTGGCAAGCATCACCCAGCGCTTGTGCTTGTTCATATCGAGGACGGGCTGCTTGTCGTAAAGGGCAAAATTGAAGGGCTTTTTGGGCCAGCCCCAGGTGCTGTTGCCGTGGCCCTTGACCTTCAGCCCCATCTGGGTGACTTTTGCGAAGGTGTCCTGAATGAACAGGGTGCAGTTTTCGGTCCACGTTTCGGTGGATAGTATGGTCTCAGAATCGAGAACAAAGGTGGGGAAATTGAAATTATAGACCTTGACTTTGTAGTTGGTGCGCCTTCCGTCGGCGGACTCCAGCACATAGGGCACCGTCTTGTCAAACTCAAAACTCCTCGTTTCCCCGCTTTTCTGCGGCTTGTCATCGCACTTGACCGAGGCGACGTTGCATTTGAACGTGACCGTCACCTTGGACAAGTCGGTTTCAAGGGGCAAAGCCACAACGAGATTGTTTCCGACTCGGATTGCCTCCACCCCGTTCACGGCGAAACAGGGCATTTGGGGGCTTTCCTGAGGCCCGAGAAAATCTTCTGCAGGCGGATATTCCCCCTTGTATTCCTGCAGCCAGTTTTCCGGAGTTATGACAACCTCCGGTTCTTCGGGAGTTTCGGGCGTATCGGGATTCTCCGGATCATCGGGGGTATCGGGGTCCGACGGGTTTTCCGGAGTGTCGGGCTGCTGGGGGTTGTCGGGGTCAGACGGCACTTCGATGTCGGTCTGCCCCGAGTCGGGCAGAGGAGTATCGCACCCCGTGACCACAAAAAATGCAGACACCGCAATCACGGCAATTCTTAAAAGGCGCAGAAGCATCGCAAACGATTATTTGTGTCT
>JABUTP010000023.1:33992-41708 GCA_021443625.1 Bacteroidales bacterium
GGAGATAATTTCCGCTGGTTTCCCCTTTGGTCCAAAGGGTCTGGCGGGTGCGGCTGTAGAATGTCACGAGCCCAGTTTCCACGGTCTTGTTGAATGCCTCCTCGTTCATATAGCCGAGCATCAGCACTTTTAGAGTGGAGGCGTCCTGTATGATTGCGGGCAGAAGGCCGTCCGCGCACTTTTCAAGTTTGAAATCTGAGAATTTCATAATCTTACCGGTATATTTAGTTTGTTCAATTCTTGTTTAAGGTCTGGAATCAGAATTTCGCCGAGGTGGAAAATGGAGGCCGCGAGGGCGGCATCGGCCTTCCCCAGAGAGAGGACATCGGCGATATGCTGCACGCAGCCCGCTCCTCCGGAGGCGATTATAGGGATGGAAAGATGGTCTGCAAGGGCGGCAAAAGTGTCGCAGGGATAGCCCCCGCGGGTGCCGTCGTGGTCCATTGATGTAAAGAGAATCTCCCCCGCCCCGCGCTCCTGCGCCTCGCGTGCCCACGAAAAAAGTTCACGGTTGCTCGGGCGGGTCCCGCCGTGGGTCGTGGCACGCCACTGCCCCTCCACCTGACGGGCATCGATGGCCACCACCACAAACTGGCTTCCGTAACGGGAAGCGATGTCATCTATTATCTGCGGATTGCGGATGGCAGCGCTGTTGACGCTGATTTTGTCCGCCCCCGCATCGAGCAGTCTGGCCGCATCGTCGCTGCAGGAGATCCCCCCGCCCACGGTGAACGGAATGTTGATGTTCTCCGCCACCCGGCTGACCAGTGAGCAGAAGGTCCCCCTCCCCTCTATGGTGGCGCTGATGTCGAGATAGACCAGCTCGTCCGCCCCCTGCGCGGCATACTGCGCCCCGAGAGCAACCGCATCGCCCACATCGCGCAGTCCCACGAAGTTCACTCCCTTCACAGTGCGGCCGTCCTTGACGTCAAGACAGGGTATTATCCGTTTTGCAACCATTGTGAAATCTCTTTCAGGGTTATTCTGTTTTCGTAAATGGCCTTGCCCACTATCACCTTGCGGAGCGACCTTGCCTCAAGTTGTTCAATGTCGCGCATTGAGGAGATGCCGCCGCTCACGGTGAAATCTATCCCGGGATACTGCCCCTGCAGTTCGCTGTAGAGGTCAAACGAAGGGCCCTGCAGCATTCCGTCCCGCGAAATGTCGGTGCAGATTATCTGGGATATTGCGGGGAATTGCCCTATCAGGTCGTGTATGGTAAGGTCGCTGTCGCTCAGCCAACCCGATATGGAAACCTTTCCGTCGCGGAGGTCTGCCCCGAGGATTACCCGCTCCGGGCCAAACAACTCTATCCACCCGGCAAAAAGTTCGGGCTGCCTTACGGCAATGCTGCCGCAGATGGCATATTGCGCGCCGCAATCAAACACTGCCCTCAGAGCATCTTCGCTCTTGATGCCTCCGCCGATTTCAATGGCAAGGGAGGTTTTTGAAGCAATCTCCTCCAGCACCTTGAGATTGACCGGACCGTCGGCTTTAGCCCCGTCCAGATCGACCAGATGGAGGCGGGTCACCCCCGCATCCTGGTATCGCAGAGCCATATCGAGCGGCGGGGCGTCATATACCCGGGCGCGGTTGTAGTCTCCCTGCGACAGGCGGACACAACGTCCGCCTATTATATCCACAGCCGGTATTATTTCTATCATAGGTCAAGGAAATTTCTTATGATTCTGGAACCCACCGCGCCACTCTTTTCGGGGTGGAACTGGCAGGCATAAAAATTGTCGCGGCAAAGGGCACCGCTGAAAGGGATGCCGTGGGTCGTAACGCACGCTGTATCCCCGCATATTTCGGGGTAGTAGGAGTGGACATAATAGACGTAACTCCCCTCGGCAATGTCTTTGAACAAGGCGCTGCGGCAACCGGTTACGGCATTCCATCCCATATGGGGAATTTTAAGACCTTCCTGCGGAAGAAATTTGCGGACGGCGGTATCGAAGATGCCCATACATACGGCGTCCCCCTCTTCCGATGAGCGGCACATAAGCTGCGCCCCCACACATATTCCCAGCACCGGCTGCGTCAAAGTGGGTATGATGTCGGCCAGACCGCAATCGCACAGAGCCCGCATCGCAGTGGAGGCCTCCCCCACACCGGGCAGAATCACCTTGTCGGCACTCCTCAGGAGTTCGACGTTGTCGGTATAAATCGGCTCGGCAACCCCTTCGCGACGGAGGGCGTTCACCACCGAGCGGATATTTCCCACCCCATAATTGACTATCGCTATCATAAAACCCCTTTGCTGCTTGGCAGTTCGTAGTTGAACGGCATACGGTATATGGCCTGACGCAAGGCTCTTGCGAATGCCTTGAACACCCCTTCGGCCAGATGGTGGTTGTTCTCTCCGCTGCCGCTGATGTGGAGATTGCACTGCATTGCGCAACATAGCGAACAGAAGAAATGGCGGAACATTTCGGTGGGGGTATCCCCCACGTACTCCCTGGTGAACGGCACGTCCCACGCAAAGTCGATGCGTCCGCCCAAGTCGAGCAGAACCCGCGCATCGCACTCGTCCATCGGGAGGGCAAAGCCGTAACGCTCTATGCCCCGCTTGGTACCCAAAGCCTTGCGCAGCGCCTCGCCGAGAGCTATTGCAACATCTTCCATAGTGTGGTGTTCATCAACTTCAAGGTCGCCTTTGGCATTTATCTGGAGGCCGATGCCGCTATGGTGGGCAATCTGGTCCAGCATATGGTCAAAGAATTTCAGGCCGGTGGAGATGCAACTCTCTATACGGCCGTCCAAATCTACCGCCACTTTGGTGGAAGTTTCGGCAGTGGAGCGTTCCACGAAGGCGTAACGGCTTTCGCGCCGCAGGAACTCTGCAATTTGGGACCACGACGAAGCCCGCATCGTGCAATATGCGTCGGGATATTTCCCCTCGGGGTCAAACAATATCGAGCCGCAACCCAAATTTTCTGCAAGGCGGACATCGGTAAGGCGGTCGCCGATTACAAAACTTGACGCGAGGTCATACTTTTCGGCATCGAGATATTTGCCGAACATCCCCGTGGAGGGCTTGCGGGTAGGGAGATTGTCTTGCGGAAAACTCCTGTCGATGAGTTCTTCGGCGAACTCCACCCCCTCTCCTTTCAAAGTGGCAAGCATAAGGCGGTGGGGACCGATGAACGACTCGAAAGGAAAACTTTCGGTGCCGAGGCCGTCTTGATTGGAGGCCAGCACCAGGTCGTAGTCGAGTTTGGCAATGGCGGCGAGCGAAGTTATAGCCCCGGGGATGAATTCGGTTTTCTCAAAGGAATCGACCTGCTCGCTGGGCATCGGCTCCACCAGGATGGTGCCGTCTCGGTCTATGAAAAGAACTTTGCGCTTATTCATAATGCTTGATGACTTCTAACAGTTTGTCGTTCTCGGCGGGAGTGCCGACGGTGATGCGGAGAGTCCCTTCGCACCCTGCGGTATGGGAGCGGTCCCGCACTATCAACCCGTTTGTTATGAGTTTGTTGTAAAGTCCGGTGGGGTCGGTGAACTTGACCAGCAGGAAATTCGCGTCGGAAGGATAGACCTTCAGCACGCAACCCATCTGCGCAAGGGCTTCGGCAATGCGGTTGCGCTCGCTTTTGATTTCGCCGACCTCACCCGAAATATCCTTGTCCAGCATCTTTAGAGCCAGTTGTATGGTGTCACTGCCTATGTTGTAGGGGTATTTCACCTGCTTCATAATGCTGATGATTTCTTCCGAGGCGATAGCCAGCCCCACCCTCAACCCGGCCATTGCGTAGGCCTTGGAAAGGGTCTGGAGAATAATGAGATTGGGATAGCAATCAAGCAGCGGAAGCATCCCTTTGCCCGAAGAGAAATCTATGTAGGCCTCATCCACCACTACAATTCCCCTGAAACGCTCCAGAAGCGAAACGATCTCTTCGATGCCGAACGAATTTGCCGTGGGATTGTTGGGGGAGCAGACAAACAGCAGTTTGGAATTGGTGTCGGCCGCTGCCAGCAACGCCTCTGTCGGAAGGGCAAACTCCTCACCCAACTGCACCTTGCGGCACTCCACATCGTTGATGTTTGCGCAAACCTCATACATTCCGTAACTGGGGGCAATCATAATGGCGTTGTCGATGCCGGGCCTGCAGAAGATACGGTAGCACAGGTCTATGGCCTCGTCTGAACCGTTGCCCAGGAAGAGATTGGCCGGAGCAACCCCCTTGAGCGCTGCCACACGGCTGCGCAGACTCTCTTTAAGCGATGTGGAGGGATAGCGGTTGACATTGTTGTCATAAGGGTTCTCGTTGGCATCGAGGAAGATGCCGAGCGGGCCGCGGTATTCGTCGCGGGCCGTGGAATATGGCTTCAAGACGGCTATGTTGGGCCGTACCAGATCTAAAGGATTCATTGTGCCAATCTGCATTTTACGGCGGCTGCGTGGGCTTCGAGCCCCTCTGCTTCCGCCATTGTTACAATGGTTGTTCCTATGGACTCAAGCCCCCTGGGAGTGAGTTCCTGATAGGTTATGGAGTGCATGAAACTGTCGAGACCGATGCCGCTGAAGGCCGTGGCAAGCCCCATTGTGGGGAGGGTATGGTTGGTGCCCGAGGCATAATCCCCCGCACTTTCTGGAGAATAGTTCCCTATGAAGACACTTCCCGCAGCGGTAATTTGCGAGGCCGCCTCCCAGGGGTCGGCAAGCGACACGATAAGGTGTTCCGCGGCATAACTGTTGGCAAACTCTATCTGCTTCTGCCGTCCCTCTTCAAAAACTATGATACGGCTGTGTTCCAACGCTTTCGAGGCAATGTTCTCTCTGGGCAGCAGAGCCAGTTGCCGATTGATTTCGGCAAAAGTCCGCTCGGCGAACTGCCTGTTGTCGCAGACCAGTATCGCCTGGCTGTCGGGGCCGTGTTCGGCCTGGGAGAGAAAATCGGCCGCCACAAAAACGGGATTTGCCGTATTGTCGGCCAGCACCATAACCTCCGAAGGGCCTGCCGGCATATCTATTGCGGTACCCGTGGCGCTCACCATCTGCTTGGCTTTGGTCACATAGCGGTTGCCCGGGCCGAATATCTTGTGAACTTTGGGAACGGACTCGGTGCCGTAAGCCATTGCGGCTATGGCCTGCGCCCCGCCCAACTTGTAAATGTCGGACACTCCGCACACCGATGCGGCATACAATATCGCCGGGGAAACTTCCCCCTGAGGCGAACACGGGGTGCACAGCACAATCTCGCGGCAGCCCGCTATTCCCGCCGGAATGGCCAGCATCAGCAGGGTGGAGAAGAGCGGTGCGCTCCCCCCGGGAATGTAGAGGCCCACTCTGGAGATGGGCATCTGCCGGCGGCGGCACACTATACCGGGCATTGTCTCAACCTCAACGTCTAAAGTGCGCTGCGCTTCGTGAAACTTCCGGATATTGGCCGCTGCCTGCGCTATCGCGCTCTTGAGCTCTTGGGAAACCTTCCGGCACGCCGCCTCGATTTCTTCTCCGCTCACCTTGAAGTCGGCGGGTGCGGTACCGTCAATCTCGCGGGTAATCTCCCGCAACGCCCCGTCGCCCCCCTTCTGCACGCGCTCCAGGATTCCGGCCACGCGTTGGGCTATGAGGGTGTCGTCAAACGAGGCCCTGCAGCACAACCCCTGCCAGAGTTCATATTCGGGATTAAGGATTGTTTCCATAACAGTCTAACCAATAACTTTGTCGAGTGTAAGTACCAGAATGCCCTCGGCGCCGATGCCTTTGAGCCGCTCTATCTTGTCCCACAACTCCGACTCAAGCACCACCGAATGGAGCGAGCACCACCCTTCTGCCGCAAGGGGCATAACGGTGGGGCTGCGCATTGCCGGGAGAATCTTCACGGCCTCCTCGATTTTGTCCGACGGGATGTTCATAAGGATATATTTCATGCCGCGGCTCTCCTTGATGGCATCTATGCGGAACAGCATCGTGTCGAGGATGGCCTTCTTCTCATCGCTGAGATTATGGCCGGCCACCAGCACCGCTTCCGACCAGAGGAGTGTTTCAACCTCTTTAAGGCCATTGGAAACCAGTGTGCCACCCGACGAAACTATATCGAATATGGCATCCGCGATGCCTGCTGCGGGGGCAATCTCCACCGACCCCATAATCTTGCGTATCTCGGCGTTGACTTTGTTTTCGGCAAGCCATTTGGACAATATGTTGGGATAGGATGTCGCTATGGATTTCCCTTCGAAGAATGATGGGCCGTTATATTCCTGCGCCTTGGGGATAGCCAGCGAGATGCGGCACGAGCCGAATCCCATCTTGCGCACTATTTCCACGTCGGCCCCCGTTTCGGCCACCTCGTTATACCCCACAATGCCCAGGTCGGCACTGCCGTCGGCAACCACTGCGGGGATGTCATCGTCGCGCAGATAGAGCACCTCCACCGGGAAATTGGCGGAACGGGCCAGGAATTTGCGTTTCTGTTCGTCGATTACGATGCCGGCCTCCCTCATCAGGGCGAGGCTCTCTTCACTCAGGCGTCCTTTGGACTGAATTGCTATTCTTATCATAATAATCTTATTAAAAAAAAGGGACTTGGCCCAATCAGGCAAGTCCCAGTATATCGTGTTTTGTTTGATGCACACAGCCGACTCGCCCTATTCCGAAGGAATATGGTGGTGATGGTGGGAGTATGCGACTGATGCTGCAAACATATCGTTACGCGTTTTGCAAGGCAAAGTTATGAATTATTTATCCAAATGCAAAATCTTTACGGGGCCCATCAATCCCGAAGGCTGCAGAGGGGAATCGGCTTCCCAGGGATTCACCGTGAGCCAAACCTTGCGGTCGGCCGGTTTGAGCTGCAAATCGCCGATAATACGGTTCATCCAGTTGTTTGCAACCTCAACCTCGATGGAGTTGTTGCCACGCTTCACATAATCGCTTATGCACAGCCGGTAGGGATGTGTCCAGACGCCTCCGACGTACTTGCCGTTGATTCGTACCTTGGCGGTCACCATCACCATTCCCAAATCGACATAGACATCGCCGTCGGGGATGGTCTCAAGGGTGAAGTTGTTGCGGTAGGTCACCTTGCCGGAGAAATATTTGATGTCGTTGTCGGCGCTGGTTGTCCAGTCGAAAAGACTGTCGGCCTGAACTTTGTCGGCAGGGCCGCGGCGACCGCTCTCAAATGTGAGAGTCCAGGGGGTAGCAATCTCCAAATCCTGGTTCAAGGCGGGATAATTGCTTGCATATTCCGGCTTGACACCATTTTCACGCATCACGATGAACGAACTTTCGAGGGCTTCCAGTTTCAACGGAACGGTGGTACGTCCATCTTTTACAGAGAACTCGGGGAGAGCACGAATCTCCCCGGTGAGCGGATTCCACAACTCGACCGATTCGTGCGCCGTGCGGAAGGTGGCATTGAACTCTACCGCCTCGTCCGACTGGTTGGACACAAAATATATGTCGCCCGCAGGGAGGGTGCGATGGATGAACAGCAGGTTGTCGGCGTCGGTTTCAAAATCGGGTTCCACAGCCAGGGTCTCGAACACCTTCTCAAGCGAAACACCGTCACCGAACACCTGACCGTAGCCATACTGCAGATGATTGCGGCTGCAGTCGCCCCACATTGCCTCTGCCATAGCACTTACCTGGGCGTCGGCTTCGGGATAATTCTGCAGACTGGGCGAACGCTTGGGTGCGGGGCCCAGAATAACCAGACCGTCCGAAACCATCTGCTTCAACTTGGCGAGAAGTTCGGGACGCAT
>JABUTP010000023.1:42862-43911 GCA_021443625.1 Bacteroidales bacterium
CCCACAGATAAGCGTCCCACATAGGGAGCGGGGTCTGGAACATCTTGCCCAGAGATTTTTCGGCATAGCGTTCCAGCAGGGGGCGGGTGGAGAACGAGACATCGAGTGTGCCCTGCCCCTCCTCGGAGAATGCCACGGTATAAGTTCCGGTGCAACCTTCGGGCAGACCTATCACCACCGGTGCATAAAGGAGGTATCCCACCTGCACGTCGGGGTTGCTGCGGTCCAGCAGGAACCTGCGGAGGGTATCCCCACCGCAGGTCACCGTCACGTTGGTTATTATCTTGGTTTCGGGTATCGGGGTTATGGTAAGGGTGCGATAGGCCCCCTCCTCACATTTGAAATCGAGGGTAATAGGGGTGCCCTCCTGCTTCACTATCCGTTTGGTATCCGAGCGGGCCTCCATTGCGGGGTAGGCGATGATGCGGACATCCTCCATTGCATCGGGAGCCACTTCGGGCAGTTTCACGGTGAGCGGCCCTCCTGTGGCATCGACGGTCAGGTCGGCACAGTCAAGATAACGCATCGACTGCTCGGGCTTTACCCACGGGCCGCCCGACTGGCTCCAGCCGGGGCTGTTGAATATGCCGATTTCTATGCCGAGGCGGCTCGCCTCCTTGAGGGCTGCGTGAGTCACCTTCCACCACTCCGGAGTGAACATCTTGACATCGCCCCACGGCAGGTCGGCAGTGACGTTTCCGATAAAGGCGCGGTTGATGCCCACCTCCTTCATAGCCTGCAGGTCTTTCTTGACACCCTCTTCCGAGATGTTGTCGTTGATCCAATACCAATAGACTGCAAGTTTCATGTCGGAAGGGTCCTCAAACCAGTTTCTTATGGTGCGGAAAGATTCGTGAGTGGAGAATGCGGTGGGGTCGTTGAATCCACCGTTCTCCTGCGACTGCCCCGCACTGCAGGAAGTCATAGCCAAAAGTGCCGCAAGCACCGTGCAGTTGAAAATGTTGCGTATCATAGTTTTCTGATTTTAGTACATCCAATATTTCCGGGCCATCGCCCTGTAGTCGTCAATCCCCTCCTCCCAATATTTA
>JABUTP010000023.1:45514-47009 GCA_021443625.1 Bacteroidales bacterium
GAGAGGGCAAGCCCCCCCTTGTCGGAGCCGTCCAGCATAAACGGCTGGGCAATCTTCACCAGCTGGCTCTCACCCAATCTGTAAGTCAAAAGGAAGAATAGGGCAAGCCCTATCCCCTCCTTGGTGAAGAACGACTTGAAGGTTATCCAGAAGTCGCGCATTATGGAAGAAAACGAGACGTCGGTGCGGGCCGCATCGGAGGCGGGCTTGGGCAGAACCGCCCTGTGATAGAGGGTGAGCCCCAGAAATATGGCCGCCATAAGATAGAAACAGAGACTCCACGCCATAGCGGCATTCCCGCCTATGCCGGCAATAATCTTTCCATCGGCAAGCCAGCCCGCCAGCATCACCAGCAATCCCTGTCCGAACACCATTGAAACGCGGTAGAATATGTTGCGGATACCCACGAAGAAACTCTGCTGCCCCTCGTCCAGGCCGTGCATATAGAAGCCGTCCGCAGCAATGTCGTGGGTGGCGGAAGCAAACGCCATCAGCCAGAAAAGGGCAAGGGTGGTCTGCACAAAGTGGGTGGTGGGAATAAAAAACGCCACCCCCGCCAGCGCTGCCGCAAGGAGCGTCTGCATTGTGTTTATCCACCACCGCTTGGTACGGATCAAATCGACAAAGGGGCTCCAGAGGGGTTTGATGACCCACGGCAGATAGAGCCACGAGGTGTAGAGGGCAATCTGAGTGTTGCTCAGACTGAGGTTCTTGTACATAATGACCGAAATGGTCATTACTGCAACATAGGGAAGTCCCTCAGCGAAATAGAGTGTAGGAATCCAGGCCCACGGAGAGCGGCTGTCGGAGAGTTTGGGGTTCATCAGTATATTTTGTCAAGGGATGTTCCGGGATAATAGTGGGCGAGTATCTCGTGATAATTCTTCCCCAAGTCGCACATCACCGCCGCCCCTATCTGGCAAAGTCCCACACCGTGTCCCCAACCGGCGCCGTCAAGGATGAACCTGGACGGAGCCTCACTGTCTGAGGCATATTCCTTCGTCACCACAAATGCCGAACTGTAAAGGTGGGTGCGCGAAAGGGTGCGCCTGATTTCCAACTCCTTGCCTATGGTACGGCTCTTTAGACTCCCCTTTATGGTGAGTTTCCAGATTCGTCCCGATCGGCCGCGCGCCTCCGGCACAAGGTCGAGTATCTCTCCATAATCCTCGCCGGTGCGCTCCCTGATGATGTCCCGCAGCTCTTCGGCGGAATAAGCCACCTGCCATCGGTAGAAATCTATGGTATCCTGGTCAAAGCCGTTCAGCACCTTGCGCAGCAGGGTGGCGTTGCGGGTGTTGCAGTAAGAGCGCGGAGCCGCCATAATCCACTCCCGCGCCTCCTCCTCAATGGTGAGATTGTGGGGGGAGCCGGTGCCGAAATCCCGTCCGTATCTGAGATACGGAACATCCTTGTCGTCCCAACAATAGCGGTATTCCTCCATCGCTCCGCCGCAGCATTTGGAGAAGCGGGCGTCGCAAATCTCCCCGCCGTG
>JABUTP010000023.1:47031-48421 GCA_021443625.1 Bacteroidales bacterium
CCTTCGCCGTCGGGGTCCAGGTCAGTCCACTTGGTGATTCCCTGATAGCGCTGGCAATGGTCATCGGCACACAAATCAAAATCTTCGTGGTCTTCACGGTCCTGCCAGCGGATAAGGGTGGAGGGAGCAGCCTCCGCGCATGCCGGCGACGATGGGTTCTTCTCAACCGCAGGCTGCACATACCGCCCCGCCAGGGACTTCCGACCGAGTTGCGCAAGGAGCCACGAGCGGGAGATGACGGCGTGCGCCTTCATAAACTCCATCCCCGCCGTTGGGGACATCTCGGACGAAATCACGCTTTGCAGGTAATCTTCTATTCCTATCACATTGATTGCGGTAAGGAGCCCCCGCCGCACTGTCAGTTTGAGGTTCCCCTTGAAAATCTGATTCTCGTCACGTTGCCAATGGAACCCTATGCCTATTGTTACGGCATAGAGCATGAAACGGGAGTTAGACGTCTGCGCCGCAAAGAGAAACTCCCTGCGCCGCTCCCCTCCCATCACTATTTCGTCACCATCCGCCACGGCTGTATATACCCCCGAAGGGAGCGTTCTCCCCCCTTCGGAATAGTTGCCTTCCAGTTTGAAAGAGATTTCGCTGCGTCCCTGAATAATGCCTACTGATATTTCCCGTTGGACTTGCCCAATGCTATTCGTGCCTGTAATTCCCACGTTC
This sequence comes from Bacteroidales bacterium, assembly GCA_021443625.1. Taxonomy (GTDB): domain Bacteria; phylum Bacteroidota; class Bacteroidia; order Bacteroidales; family UBA932; genus Equibacterium. The sequence goes on from JABUTP010000023.1 coordinate 47,707, forward strand.
TGATACGGTCTTTATAAAAGTTGTTAATGTTGGTCTTTTCTATAGAAAGGGCCGCATCGGAGTTTCCGTCCCAGCGGCGGCAGTTGTACATCACCTCATAAATGCGTCCTATACGGTATTCGCGGCTTATGCGGAGTGCGACTGCATAATCCTCCCCATATTTGGTGGTGGGGAAGTTCAGCGACCTCGCCAGGGGTGTGTAGAACCCTCTCGGGGCGCCAAGGCCATTGATGCGCAAGGCATTGTTTCGGCCGTTTTCGGGAGTCCACTCAGCGTGGTCAATGGGATTGGCGGAGAGCGGATTGAGGTTGAAATCGGTTATCCGGTAGGTTCCGATGACCATTGCGCACCGCTGGTCGCGGAACGCCTCCACAAACTTCTGCACCGTGTCGGGGCCGCTATAAACGTCGTCACTGTCGAGCTGCAGGGCATACCTTCCGCAGAGCGGATGGTGGAGGGCGGCATTCCAATTGCCCCCGATGGCGTGGTAAGTCGCATCCTGCGCAATGTATATCAGCCTCGGATCCTCCGCTGCGATGGAGCGGATAATCTCCGCCGTGCCGTCGGTGGAGTTGTCATCCACCACCATCACGTTGTAGGGGAATGTGGTCTGCTGGCTGAGAGCGCTGCGGATGGCATCGGCAATGGTCTTGACGCGGTTGCGGCAGGGAATCACCACCGTGGCCTCGTATTCGAACTCCCCTTCGGCAGTGTC
>JABUTP010000023.1:48448-51039 GCA_021443625.1 Bacteroidales bacterium
CCCCCAATCTCCTTGAGATGGGCGGTGCAGGCCTGCTCCATCTCTATCTGCACCGCGCGGTTCCTGGGATCGACATAGTCAAACAGTTTTTCTCCCGAACGGCGGGTGTCTGTTTCCACCTCATAATAGAGATATTCGTTGATATGCTCCAGAGTGCCCATCGTGGAAAGTTTGAGCCGCAGGTCATACAGCCCCGCATATTTGTAGGGAACATCCATCCTGGCGGCTGCCGCCTTGAGGGCGTCGGTTCGGATGAGCAGGACACTGCCGAAATCAAAATCGTCCCGCAAAGAACCCGGCTGGCAGTCGATTACCGGCGACTCCACCACTTCGGCCCCGATTTTCTTGAAATGGTCGCTGTAAAGCATCACCGCACCGGTGTCCTCCGCTATCTGCACCATACGCCCGAGGGCGAAATGTATCCACTCCAACCGGTAGGGCTTCGTATAAATCAAGGTGAAAGCGCCAGTAGTCTCGGCGGCAACCCTGCAAATGGATTCGGTAGAAGAAAAAGCGGGGATATGGAGAACTTTATCCACCAAAGGCTCAGCCTCAAGGCACTGACGGCTATCAAGGTCTTCAGTGGCGATGAAACAACTAACAAGTGCCATAACAAGATAAATTATTGGGTGGGCAAAGATACTATTTACTACTTTTGCAACAAAACTTTGATGGATGAAAAAACTCGTTATTTTTGACCTGGACGGCACGCTGCTCAACACCATAGGGGGGATAGGCAGCGCCTGCAACGAAATGCTTGCGCATTACGGCTTCCCCGAATGGAACTACGAAGACTATGTCCGATTTGTCGGACACGGCTCCAGCGCCCTCATCAAAAGGATTCTTCCAGAAACCGACCATCAGGACGCTGCATTTGTCGATGGCGCCAAAGAGATATACCTGAAATTCTACCGTGCCAATCTCAGCCGCGACACATACCCTTACGAAGGTATCTGCCGGCTGCTTTCGGACATTCAAGGCAAAGGGGTGGATATGGCTGTGGCATCCAACAAATTTGACGACGGCACCAAAAATCTCATTGAGCATTTCTTCCCCGACATCCGCTTCGTGGCGGTTGAAGGGCAGAAACCCGGCGGACTGGTCAAGCCCGACCCTCAGATTGTTTATGATGTGCTTGCCGCATACGGTGACAATGCTCCCGCAATGAACGAAATTCTCTATGTGGGCGATTCCGACACCGATATGGAAACTGCCGCCAATCTCAACATTGAGTCAGTAGGCGTCACCTGGGGCTTCCGCCCGAGGGAGGAAATCATCGCGGCCGGCGCCTGCCATATCGTGGACACGCCGCAGGAAGTTCTGAAATACCTTTAACATTTTTCTCCGCCGGGCCGAAATCCTGCCGATGACGGTCATTATCTCTTAAAACAAATCGGGCAGTTTCCGGTGAGGGAAACTGCCCGAAGAGTATTAAGAGTATTGTATTACAGAATTAATCCTGTTTTACAGTGATGGCCTTGACTACACGGTTGCCATACTCGTTGGGGAGGTAAACATATACCTTACCCTCGCGAGATGTAGTACTGTTGGCTGTGACACCGAGGTCAAACCCTGTAGCGGTTTTATTGGATATGGTAATCCAAGTCTCGGGTGTGAACACCTCAAACTTACCGTTTGTTGTAACAGGCAAAGTCTTTGAATCTGCGGCGCTTTCGAAGCTAACCTCAGGAATCACATCGAGAGTGGCCTCTTTGGCGGGCTGATATACTGCAATCACCTTCTGAACGGGAGCGCCGCTTGCAGGGGTGGCCTTGACGGTCACGTAAGCTGTGCGGGCTACGCCGGTGTTGTTCTCGGCAACGGTGAGAGTTAGTTTGCCGGAAGCCACGGCTGCAGTGCACCAGTCGGCACCTGAACTTGCAGCGCTCACGCTGGTGAGATTTGAATAAACGGGAAGTTCGATGGTGCTGCCTGCTGCCAGAGCAACGATCTCGCCCGAATATACGTCAAGCACGTTGTTTGCGGGAGACTGGGTTACAGTGATATACTTGGACACCCACTCACCCTCCTGTGTCTCGCACTTGATGGTGATAACACCGGTACGAGCTTCGCCAGTTGTATTTTCATCCATAGAGTTGATTCCAATATTTTTTTCAGCCGTGAGGATATATTGAGTATCCATCCATGGTACATCATCTGAAATTTCTACATTAAGGGCACCCGTAATAGCAACCGGAATGTCTATATAAGGACCACCAAATCCTTCTGCAGGGAACACATACTGAGCAAACGGCACGTCAAACGCAAACTTGACACCTGCCTGTCTTACAACCACCTTCTCAACTGTGGGAACACCCTTTGCAGTCTTGCCGGTAATTGTAACGATGGCCTGACGGTCGGCGCCGGTGTTGGCAGTGAGGGTCAAAGTAACCTTACCTGTTCCTATGCTCGGTGTGCACCAAGCCACATTCGACTGGGCGGTTACGGTAACGTCATCCGACTTGATGTAGCTTGCGGTGATGGTACCAGCTGCTTTTGTGGCATCGAACTCGGTAACGGGCACGAAGAAGTAGGTGGGAAGAACCTCTACACCTGCCTGCTTGATGACTACGTTGTAAACGATAGGGGCG
>JABUTP010000024.1:0-3282 GCA_021443625.1 Bacteroidales bacterium
GAACCCTGGACCCCAACATTAAGAGTGTCGTGCTCTACCAACTGAGCTAAGGAAGCATTCACCACTGACAGAAACGGCGACTGCGCTATTTCCGTTTGGGGATTGCAAATGTAGGGATATTTTTTGAATGACCAAATTTTTTGTGATTTTTTTGTAAATTTGCCAGATATGGCGAAAGATTTTACAAATGATTTGCAGCGGGTCCTTTCGTATGCAAGGGAGGAGGCTGCAAGGCTCGGATGTCGGGAGATAAATCTCGACCACGTATTGCTGGCGATTCTGCGCGATGAGAATAACGAGGCCGTCCGTGCCATCTGCGCCCTCGGGGGCGACACCGCAATGATAAAGGGGGAGGTTGAGAGTGTGCTCCGCACGGCGGACTCCATTCCTTACGAAGAGATGCAGAGTATCCAGTTTTCAGACGATATCAATGGCTTTTACCGCAACGTTTCGGCAGAGATAGTGACTTCCGGCACGCTCAGCCCGTCACTGTCGATAGTGCTGCTCTCGGTGCTGAAGAATCCCACCACGACGGCGGTTCCGGTGCTGAGAAGATACGGCATCACCTACGATTCCCTGAAGGAATATCTGCGTACGGGCAAGGCCCCGGAGAAGGGCGTGCAACCCGACCAGGGTGCATCGGATGCCGCAGAAGGCCCGCAAGGCGCTCAGCCCGCAAAGGGGCAGCAAAGTGAAGGAGCGGGCAGGACTGCTGGAACTGCAGGTGCGCCGGGTGCCGCGACTGCCCCCGAAACGGAGAAACCGGAGCCGTCAGACAATCCGCAGAATGGTGAAATAATAGACAAATCCTTCCATAATGTGCATCCCAAGCCGCAGAATGACTCTCCGGCAGCTGGCAGGCCCAATATGGCTGGCAGGCCCCTGCAAAGCCGTCCGGAGTCGCGTCCGGGAGGTCTTAACGGGACGCCGCTCGGCAATATCTTCAGGCAGTTCCAGGGAGAGTCGGAGCATCATCACGGCGAAGGGGAGACGACCAGTGGCACACCCAATCTGGACAAATATGGCACCGACCTTACCGCGCAGGCTTCCGAAGGGGCGCTTGACCCGGTGGTGGGACGCGGCCCCGAGGTGCTGCGGCTCGTGCAGGTGCTGGCCCGCCGCAAAAAGAACAATCCCGTGCTCGTGGGAGAGCCGGGGGTGGGCAAGAGTGCCATTGTGGAGAAACTGGCCCAGATGATTTCGGACCACGAGGTTCCCCCGATTCTCGAGGGGAAAAGGGTAGTCACTCTCGATATGGCGGCTGTCGTGGCGGGGACCAAGTTCCGCGGGCAGTTTGAGGAGCGACTCAAGGGCATCATCTCCGAACTCAAGGCCTCCAGGGATGTGATAATTTTCGTTGACGAACTGCACACTCTGGTGGGGGCGGGAGCGCAACCCGGGAGTATGGATGCCGCCAACCTGCTGAAACCCGCTCTGGCAAGAGGGGAGGTGCAGTGCATCGGCGCCACCACTCTGGACGAATACCGCAAGTACATCGAGAAGGACGGGGCTTTGGAGCGCCGCTTCCAGAAGATTCTTGTGGAACCCACCGACTATGAGGCCACTCTGGATATATTGACAAAGATCAAAGGCAAATATGAGCAGTACCACAAGGTGAAATACAGCGACGAAGCCCTTGCGGCGTGCGTGGCCCTTTCGTCACGTTACATCACCGACCGGCAGAACCCCGACAAGTCCATTGACGTGATGGACGAGGCGGGAGCGAGAATCAGCGCAACTGCCCATTCTGCGGTTGAGCCGGGGAGCGACAGGGCACAACTGCTGCAGTCCATCCGCACCCAGAAACGCGACGCCGCCCTTGAGGGACGGTTTGCTGATGCCGCCCGCTTCAAGGAGCAGGAGCAGCGGCTGATGGAGGCCTCCGATTTGCCCCAAACTACCGATATTCCTCTGATTACCAATGACAACATAGCAGAGATCGTGTCCCTTATGACCAATATCCCCGTCCATAGGGTAAGCGACACCGAAGGGGAGAAACTTCTCAAGATGGGCAACCGTCTGCGCGAATCGGTGGTCGGCCAGGACGAGGCGATAGATGCGGTGGTAAGGGCCATCAGGCGCAACCGGGCGGGACTCCGCGACCCCAACAAGCCCATCGGCACGTTCATTTTCCTTGGACAGACGGGCGTGGGAAAGACGCAGTTGGCCAAGAAACTGGCGGAATGTATGTTCGACAGCGAAGACAGTCTCATCCGCATCGATATGAGCGAATATATGGAGCGGTTTTCGGTAAGTTCCCTCATCGGGTCGGCCCCCGGTTACGTGGGCTACGAAGAGGGGGGACATCTCACCGAGCAGGTGCGCCGCAAACCCTACTCCGTGGTTTTGTTCGATGAAATCGAGAAGGCCCATCCCGACACCTTCAACATTCTTCTGCAGGTTCTCGACGAAGGCCGGCTCACCGATGCTTCCGGTCGCCGGATAGACTTCCGAAACACCATCATCATAATGACCTCCAATGTCGGCAGCCGTGACGTAGGGGAAATGGGGCAGGGGATAGGTTTCCCCGTCTCGACCGATGACTCTGACAAGCGCCGCGGCGCCATCATCGAGAAGGCCCTCCGCCGCAAATTCTCTCCCGAGTTTCTTAACCGTATAGATGACAGAATTTTCTTCAGAAGTCTCGATCGGAAAGACATAGAGTCCATTCTCAACATCGAACTGGCCAAAATATCGGGCCGGCTCTCCAGGATGGGTTATGAAATCACCGTCACGGAAAAGACCAAAGGCCTCATCCTGAACGAAGGATTCGATCCCGAATATGGTGCCCGTCCCCTCAAAAGGGCCATCCAGAAGTATATTGAAGACCCCATTGCCGAGCGCATCATCGCCGGCGAACCTCCTTCAAAACTGAAAAAAATCTAACCCTCAAAAGGATTAAAGTATATGAAACGGATTATCCTTGCCATCTGCCTGTTTGTCTCAGTGGCCCTCTCTGCACAGGAGAGAGAGTTTGAATTCATGCCATCGAGCACCCTGCGTCCCTCAAAGACGGTGTTCCTCTATGCCCCCGACGGTCCCAAAGCTCTCTGTGAGATTTCAGACCCCGTTTATTCTGAGAACGTCGAGACACTCAAACTCACCCGTGACGAGGCTCCCGGTTTCCCGGAGGCGGAAAAAATGTACGCTGCAGGAGGTCAGATTAGGGATATCGGAGATTTGGCCCGTTTCGACCTCTATTTCCCCGAGAACTGCTGCGGGGAGATGGTATTGGTATGCCCCGGCGGCGGGTATTACTGCCTTGCCACCTATGGGGAGGGG
>JABUTP010000024.1:3291-14143 GCA_021443625.1 Bacteroidales bacterium
GCCGAGTGGCTGCTCCAGAGGGGCATAGCGGTTGCGGTTGCCAAAACAAGCCTGCCCAACACCCACCACAAAGTGCCGCTTGCCGACATCCAGATGGTGATGCGCTATCTCCGCAACCATCAGGTGGAATGGGGCATCAAGAAGATTGGGGTGATGGGCTTCTCTGCCGGTGGCCATCTTGCCGCCAGCGCGTCTGTCCTGTATGTTGACAGGGCAACCCGTCCCGACTTTTCTGTATTGTTCTATCCCGTGATTACTATGGATGCGGACGTTACCCATATCGGTACCAGAATGTGCCTTATGGGGAGGGACGGCAAGTGGAACGAACGCTCGGGCAGAACCATCGACGAATACTTCCGGCAGCGCAGGGAACACGACCGCCTCAGTGAATTCTATTCCCTTGAGCGGCGCGTCACGGCGGACACCCCGCCAACCTATATTGTGCTGGGCTTTGACGACAAGGCCGTTAACCCTCTCAACAGCATTGACTACTATGCCAACCTGCTCAACTGCGGCGTACAGGCGGAACTGCACGTTCTGAGCAGCGCCCCCCACGGGTTCGGCTTCGACACCGAGATAGGGGAGGCCCGAGAAACTGTCAGCGGCACCCTTGAGACGTGGTTGAAGCAGATGAATAAATAAACTTTTGACATTCAGAATACTATGAGAAGATATATTGCAATTTGGACTATGGTTTTGGCAACCGTGTTTGCGGCAATGCCTCTCGGGGCCAAATCTAAATACAAATACTACCCCGCAACAGAGTTGCGTCCCGACCAAACGGTGTTCCTCTATGCCACGGACGTCAGGAAAATTGTAAAATCGCTTCCCGACCCCGTCGTTTCGTCCAAAAGCGTGGAGACGCTCGCCCTTGTGCCGAAGGTCGAAAGCGGTCTTGCCGGCGCGGAGGAGATGTTTTACCAGAACGGGGCCACCCGCAACATCAACGGCACCGCCCGCTTCGACTTGTATTTTCCCAAGAATCCCAACGGCCAGATGGTTGTGGTGATCCCCGGCGGCGGGTACGGATGCGTGTGCCATTTTGACGAAGGTTCATTGCCTGCAGAGTGGCTTGTGGAAAGGGGCATCACGGTGGCTGTGGCCAAATACCGCCTGCCCAACGGACATCCCGAAGTGCCGCTGGACGATATACAGACCATCCTCAACTATTGCAGGGAGAACGCCGCAGAGTGGGGCGTTTCGCAGGTGGGCGTGATGGGTTTCTCTGCCGGAGGCCATCTTGCGGCATACGCTTCCACTTTCTACTATGACGCGGCCACAAGGCCCGATTTTGCGGTGCTGTTTTATCCCGTCATCAATCTTCGAAGCGAGTTCGGACACGTGGAAACGGGTACCAATCTTATCGGCAACCCTCCGCAGGTAGCCGCTGACGCGGATGAAGAGGCACAGCGCGCCGCCGACCGCTCACTGCGCGAGTACAACCGCAAACTTGACCGTTATTGTCTCGAAAATGACGTCACCTACGATACACCTCCGACATTCATCGTGCTCGGGGCAGACGATTCGATAGTCGATCCCGACAATGCCATCGTATATTTCAAAGCCTTGCACAAAAGCAACGTACCCACGGAGATGCACGTTTTCCGCAGTGGCCAGCACGGTTTCTCTTTCGTTTCGAGAAGATATGCCCCTTCAGACCTGCTCGGTGATTCCCGTACAGCTCTGGAAACGGCTCTGGACCGCTGGTTGCGCTCTCTTCAACAGAAATAGTGTATGATTCTGCTTGCTCTCGACCGTTCCGGCGAACTGCTTGTGCCAGATGCCATAGCGGCTTCTACCGAAGCTGCCATAGCGGCCGCCGGCAATGCCGGCGAGCAGGTGAAACGGTTGGACTGGACAGGCCCTTCCGACGAATTTGTGGAGGCGGTGCGCACGAGCCGGATGGTTATAGCCTGCACCTCCCATCTCGACCAGAAGGCAATGCGGAGCGGGGCGATGGGGAAGCTGGCCGCTCTGTGCCGCAAATGCTACCGCCGGTTGTATGCAGTGTGTGTGCAGAGCGCCATCACTCACCACTGCGATATCTGCGACATCGCTCTCGAACACGGGGACCTGCGCTTCAGAGTGGCTTCGTGGTGCAGTTCGGCTTGGCGCAGTTCCTATCTGTCGCTTGATATGGGGCTGTTCGGAGGCTCCACTACGGACATTCTGCCTTACCGGGTGATAGCGGGGTGCGACGAAGCGGGCAGGGGCCCCCTTGCAGGTCCGGTGTATGCAGCGGCCGTCATTCTGCCCGAAGGGTTCTGGCACCCTCTCTTGCGGGATTCAAAAAAAATGACTGCCGCCGAGAGAACCCAGATGCGCGCCATCATAGAAAAAGAGGCCCTCGCCTGGTGTGTGGAAAGTGTCTCCGCCGCCGAAATAGACGAGATAAATATCCTGCAGGCGTCGCTCAAGGCGATGCGGAAGGCTCTCTGCGGTATAGAACGGCAGCAGGGCATCGCGCCGGACCTGATTCTGGTGGATGGGACAATGTTCCACCCCTACAACACTCTGAAAGGGATTCCGGTACCCCACAAATGCATTGTCAAAGGGGATTCTAAAGTTCCCGAAATCTCCGCCGCATCCATTCTGGCCAAGACCCACAGGGACGAATATATGATGGAACTTGACAGACAGTATCCCCAGTACGGCTTCTCCCACAATCAGGGTTATCCCACCGAAGAACACCGTATGGCCATAGAGAAATTCGGACTGACGCCGCACCACCGGAAGAGTTTCTCGGTGAAGCCGCTGCCTGTTGCCGAAAGCCGGAATGGGGGTGAAGAAAATGCCCCGGACGTCTTTGCCGTAGTCAAGAGGTAGTTACGCAAACGTTGCAACCCTTTTAGCGGGGTGCAACGATGCGCTTGATATCCTTCAGACTCAAATCCCAGTTGAGATAGGCCGCAACCAGATCGTCGGTGATGTAATTGGTTTTGAAAAACGCGCAGTCATCGCTGCTGATTGAGACATTGAGCCCCTGCTTTACATATTGCGCTGCGGGGTGCTGGCGCAAATCGGCTACATAGCCCAGGAGCTGGTTGCTCAGAGGGCAGACCTCCAGCATTACCTGGCGCTTCTTCATATCTTCCACAGCATCGGGGAACATATATGAGTTGAGTCCGTGTCCGATGCGGTCATAACCCAACTCTGCGGCGATTGCCACATTGCGGTTCCAATCCTGGACACTCTCGCCGGCGTGCATTATGATGGGGATGTCGTATTTTCTGAAGACCGGCGCATAATATTCGAGGTTCCGGTCGCAATCTTCGCATCCCACGAGGTCGAAGCCAATCACGAACCCGGGGTATTGGCGGGCCATCTCAACCGCTTTCTCAACGCTGGCCGCAACAACTTCCTGATCTGTTCCCTTGTACCCCGCATAAATCATCCTCATGGAGAAATCCGGGTATTTCTCGAGGACCTTCTCATAAATCTGGTGATAGAGGGCGATGTTCTCATCGAGAGAGTAACGATGGCCGTTCTCGTCGAATATGAGTTGCCCAATGAAGCGGAAATCCACTCCGCTGAGTCCTTCCGCAGCCATATCGAGCATTGCCTTTTCCAGAATTTTGACGAACTGGGGACGGTAGCAGACGAGGGCTTTGGTCCTGTCGAAGATGTTTTCGAAATGGGGCCATATTTCGGGGCCCACCTTGCTCATGTCGGTGGTGCAGAGCGATACCAGCTCCTCCTTGAAGTTGGGACGTTCGGCGGCCGCCTCTTTAATCGGCTTCCATCCGCAGGGGATTTCCCCGTTTTCGAACCATTGGCGGTATGCCATCTGACCATACACGTAGCTGGAAGTCGTGTCCCAGAGATAAACGTAGGCATCGTCCGACTCCATGGCCAGTTCTACCGCATAGGCAATGTCGTAAGTGGCCTCGATATGGGCGTGAAAGAGCCTTCCCTTGGGCATTCTGTAGAAATACTTATAGAGCTCCGTCTCCCTCAAGGCGGGGATGGCTTTCTGGAAATCGCTGTGGATAAGCCCCTCTGTGTCGGCTTTCAAAAGCTGGCGGCGCATATTGTTGAGGCGCCTTTCAAGAATACAATCACTTATTGACATACAACTGCTGGTTAAAATCAAACCCAAAAATACAAAAAAAATAAGAATGCGGTTTTGCGTAATTACATTGTTGCCCGAATTGATGGAAAAACTGATGGCGGCTGCAAATATATCAACTCTGCTTGAAATATTGTGTTTTTGTGTTACATTGCAACCAAACGTGCCGTATCTTTGTTACGATTTGGAATCGTTTGCCAGACGTTTCCAAACGTATATAGCCGTTTATAATCGTTTATAACCATTTATATCCGTTTTGTTACGATGAAAACCGTAAGACTCCTTCCATTTATGCTTGTTGCCGCCTTGTCTATGCAAGGATGTTCCGCCAAAAGCGGGGAATACGACATTGACGTGTGCGTTGTTACAGACGTTCACGGACAATATTTCAATCTTGACTACGACAATGTTCAGAGAGAGTCATCCCTGTCAAAATTCTCATCTTTCGTGGCCAGTCTTCGCAATATGGGTAAAGCGTTTGTCCTGATAGACAACGGGGACAACCTCCAGGGGGACAATGCCGCCTACTATTTCAACTACGTGGATACCGTCTCGCCCCACATCTACGGCAGGATAGCCAACCGGCTGGGTTTCGATGCGATTGTTGTAGGCAACCACGACTTAGAGACCTCCCATAAGGTTTATGACAGGGTGAGGGAACAATACAATATGCCGCTTCTGGCGGCAAATGCCCTCAAGGCAGACGGCAAATGTTATTTCGACGAGTATGTCACGCTGAAGCGGGGCGGGCTGCGCGTCACCGTCATAGGATTCACAAACCCTTCGGTAGTGAATTGGATTGCGAAGGATTCCTACAGCGGGATTGAGATTCGCGACAACGATTTGGAATTTGTACAGGGGGTGGTTGACCGGATTGTTTCAAAAGAGCATCCGGATTTGACAATAGTCGCCCTTCATGCGGGCAGCGGTGACGGTTCCCCATCCAGGGAAAACAATGCCCTCTACCTCGCCAGAAATCTGCAGAACGTGGATATGGTCATCGGCGGACACGACCACAGGACTCTTTCGGAAACCACTCCGCAGGGGGTGGTTTACTGCAACCCCGGATGCAAAGCCAGAAATGTCGGGATTTGCTCGTTCAAACTGCATTACGAAAAGGGCAGGCGCACGTCTGTGGAGTCTGAACAGGAGATGCTTCCGATTGTGGGATTCAAGAAAGATTATGAGTTTGACACCGCTTTCGAGGAAGATTGGTTTGCGGTTGCGGAGTTTTCACACCGCAGGGTATGTACGTTCACCGGGAATCTGGTGTTTGACGAAGCCAAAGATGCCCCTTCGGCCTATATGAACCTCCTGTTTGCCGTGCAGAAGAGTTATTCGGGCGCGGACATCACATTCGCGGCCCCGTTGTCATCCCGCGGCACCATTTACGCGGGAGATGTCGATTTCAATGCCCTGTTCAAGATTTATCCTTTTGAAAACCAACTCTATACCGTGGATATGACGGGACGCCAGATTAAGGATTATCTGGAATATTCCTACCATCACTGGCTGTCGGGCATCAAGCCCCCGTTCAGTTATGATTCGGCAAGCGATATTGTCTATAAGGTTCACCGCAACAATCCCTGTGGAGAGCGGGTTGAGATTGTCTCGATGGCAGACGGCGCACCGTTCTTCATGGACAAGGTCTATAAGGTTGCAATGACTTCCTACAGGGCAATGGGTGGGGACGGCCTGCTGGGAGAGGGGGCCGGTATGGATGTCTCCCATCCCGAAAATTACGTCGTGGCCAAAGGGAGGCAGATACGCGACCTTCTGTATGATTATCTGCTGCAGGCGGGCGAATATACCCCTACGGCCAATACGAACTGGGAGTTCGTGGATTGAGTTTTACTTTACAACCTCCTTCAACTGGTCGCAGATGGCCTGCATTCCCGCAAAGGTGGGGTGGCCGCTGTGTTTTTCGATGTCGTGCAACTCGACGAGCTTCGCACCCATCCTGCCGCATATCGTTTTGGTGGACTCGGTCACGCCTTCGCTGAGTTCGGAGTTCAGGATATAGTAGATGTCGGCCTTTCTGTACTGCTTCCGGAGCTGGTAGATAAGTTGTGCCAATGCCGGACGGAAGCAGAGGCAGTCATCCTCGGTAACCCCCTTCCTGTCATAGTTGTATTCTCCGATGGGGGCCCCTGCCCACGAATCGTTGGTCCCTCCGAACACGAAAATTATGTCGGGATTGCCGAGCAGGCCCGAACGGGCGCGGAAAGATGTGGTTCTGACGTCATTGCCGCGGTAGCCGGTGTTGCATATCGTGGTGCCGCCCCAGGAGTCGTTGGCCTCCAGCACATAGTTGCCCGAAGCCACAAAAAGACCCCACCAGGTTTGGGACGGGTCGGTCACGCCACACTCTTCATTTGGATAGAAGGGGGCGTATCCTTGGGGGATGACCCCTTCGAATGTGGAATATGAGTCTCCCAGAACAGAGACTTTCAACGGACGTTTGGTTTTGGCGTCAGCCGAAACGGCGATCAGCAGGACGGCGAGAGTCAGAGTAAGCAGTTTTTTCATAACAATCTTGATTTGCGGAGCGTGAAGTTACCAAATAACCGCCAAATTGCAAAATGGCGAATGATTTGGCGTTTCACTCCTTATGTAGTAACTTTACCCTCCAATATTTTAACTTGATGAGATGAAAAAAATTTTTGCCGCTTTAGCCTCGTTCGCTATTGTAATGACTGTCGCCGGATGTTCTGCCGGCGCCGATGTGGAGACTGAATCCGTTTCGGAGTTTGAACCGCCCCTTATGGGCTGGAGTTCTTGGAACACATTCCTGTGGGACATCAACGAGGATTTGATAAGGCAGCAGGCAGATGCAATGGCCTCGACGGGCCTTCGCGATGCAGGCTACACATACATAAACATCGATGACGGCTTTACCGACGGACGCGGCGAGGACGGCAGGATACGCATTGACGCCGCAAAGTTCCCGCAGGGGATGAGGGCTCTGGCCTCGTTCATTCACGGCCTTGACCTCAAGGCGGGCATTTATGCCGATGCGGGAGACAACAATTGCGCTTCGAAGAACGTCAAACCCTACGGTCTCAATGTGGGACTTTACGGTCATGAGGCGGAAGACTGCAGAATGTATTTCGACGAGTGGGGCTATGACTTCATCAAGATCGACTATTGCGGGGGACTCCATCTCGGCCTTGACGAGCAGGAACAATATACCCGCATCGCGGCGGCGATAGCTGCGTGCGACAAGAAGGATATCCGCTGGAACATCTGCCGCTGGGCTTTCCCCGGCACCTGGGTATGCGAACTCTCCGACTCGTGGAGAACCACCAGCGACATCGACCTTGACTGGAATTCCATCAAGAGCATCGTGGAGCAGAACGTCTATCTTTCTGCTTATGCGGGAGGCGGCCACTACAACGATATGGATATGCTCGAGATAGGCCGCAGCATCCTTTCGGAAGATGAGGAACGGACCCATATGGCAGTGTGGTGCATAATGTCATCCCCGCTTGTCATAGGATGCGACCTTCGCTATATTCCCGAACGTTCGCTAAATATCCTCAAGAATCCCGATTTGATAGCAATGAACCAGGATCCGCTCGGAATCTCGGCCCAGGTGGTTCAGAGGGACGGCGACCTTTATGTATTTGCAAAAGATCTCAAACGCAAATACGGCGATAAAAGGGCTGTTGTGATAGCCAATTTGAGCGACGAGGACAAGACGGCGGTGATAGATGTCCGCAATCTCGGGTTCAAGGGGAAGGTTGATGTTTACGACTGTTTCACCCACAGCGCAAGGCCCCAGCTTTCGCGCAGCAACTCCTTTACAGTCAGCATTCCCGCCCACGGCAGCGAGGCGTTCTTCGTGACGGGCAGGAGAGCGGAACGCTCCGGCTATCAGGCCGAGGACGGGTATCTTCCTGAATATTCGGAGTTGTCCCAGAAGTTCTCGCCCAAGTTCGAATCGTCCCCTTCGGCCCAGATGGGCAGATATGCCGTGCTTCTCGGCGGTTCAGCCGGGAACAACCTCGAATGGCGTGACGTCTATAGCGAGAAAGGGGGCAAATATGTGGCAACCTTCCGTTTTGCAACGAAGACCGAGCGTAAATTCGTGGTTTCGGTCAACGGCGAAACGGTCCGCACCTTCGAGTCGGTCGTTACCGGCGGCGACCTTGACTGGAAGAACGTTTCGGTTGAGGTTGTGCTCAATGCGGGAGACAACACCATCTCTCTGGGCAGCGACGGCTTTATGCCTGCGATTGACTGTATGACCCTCAAAAAGAAATGACACCATGAAGCGGATATTATTTGGCGCTGCGCTTGCGGCTGCCGTTCTCTCCGGCTGCAGCGACGGCTCGTTTGAGGCCCCTGTCGGCAAGACTCCCACAATGGGCTGGAGTTCGTGGAACACTTTCATGCTCGACATCAACGAGCAGCTTATCAGGGAGCAGGCGGATGCTTTGGTCGAAGGCGGCTTTGCCGAGCTCGGCTACAATTTCATAAACATAGACGACGGCTTCCAGATTCCGAGGGACAGTGCCGGACATTTCCGTTACAACGAAAACCTTTTCCCCTCGGGGATGCGGGCCCTTGCCGATTACATCCACTCCAAGGGGCTGAAGGCGGGCATTTACACCGATGCGGGGGACAATACCTGCGGCAGCGAAAACCGCTACGAATATGGTTTGGGAGTTGGTCTGTACGGACACGAGACCGAAGACTGCAGATTGTTTTTCGACGATTGGGACTACGATTTCATCAAGATAGATTTCTGCGGCGGGCAGCACGCCGCCCTTGACGAGAAGGCGCAGTATCTCCGCATCGCCGAGGCCATCTCATCTTGTGAAAAAGAAGACATTGACCTGAATGTATGCCGCTGGGTATATCCCGGAACCTGGATCGGGGACATTGCCCTTTCGTGGCGCACCACTTACGATATCCGCCCATGGTGGGACCGACTCCTCTATATAATCAAGGAAAACCTCTGGATTCAGGCATATACCGGAGGCGGTCATTACAACGATATGGATATGCTCGAAATAGGCGCCAAGTGGCAGGGGGACGACCGTATTCTTACCCCGGATGAGGAACGGACCCATATGGCCTATTGGTGCATCGCCTCGTCGCCACTCCTCATAGGGTGCGATCTTAGGTCCATTCCCCAAAGTTCGTTGGAGATTCTGAAGAACGCCGATTTGCTTGCAATGAACCAGGATTGCCTCGGGCTCGGCGCCCCCGTCGTGCAGCGCGAAGGGGATGTCTATGTCGTGGCCAAGGATATGGAACGCATAATGGGACCCAAACGTGCCGTGGTGGTAATGAATCTGGGCGACAGCGAGGCCGAAATCGACGTTTCCACCGAAGCCTTGGGCTTTGCCGGCAAAGTCGGGGTGTATGACTGCTTTACCCACTGCGAAGATTCCTCCCTGACGGGGGCGATGCAGACAATGCGGGTCAAGGTTGCCCCTCACGGCTCCAATGCCTATTTTGTGACCGGCAAACGGGTGGTCAAGAGCGTATATCAGGCAGAGGAGGCATTCCTCGGCGCATATACCGAGATAGAAGGGAAGGAGAGCCCCGCATACAGCGAAAGCGCATCTGCCGATATGGGTATGTGTGTCACCGGGTTGGGCGGCAGCGCCGACAACTGGCTTGAGTGGCGCAATGTATATAGCCGGGGCGGCAAGGGTGTGATAACGCTCCGCTATGCCGGCAAAGTGCCGTCTGACGTGATAGTCAGTGTCAATGGGACGGACGTCCAGACTTTCAAGGAACTTGTTACCGGCGCATCGATTGATTGCTGGAAAGAGAATGTTTCCGTTACCGTAGAACTTGCAAAAGGACTCAATACCATCCGCCTTCACAACCCAGGCGGCCCTATGCCCGCCATCGACCGTATGGTTATAAGGTAGGGATTTTTTTTGCTGCCGCAAGTATTTGTGGCAACCACCAAAACGGTCCCGGCCCGGATTTCAGGTCGGGATTGTTTATTTGAACAGGCCGAACAGGAGGGCGTCGAGGCGGTTGGTGATGCTCTGGAAGTCTTCGGGACGGTTTTTGAAGTCCAGATTGTCGCCGTCTATGGTTATGACGGTTCCATCATATCCGGCAATCCACTCTTCGTAGCGTCTGTTCAGTCCTTCAAGATAGTCGAGACTGATACTCTGCTCGTAGTCCCTTCCTCTCTGCTGGATACGCGCCACGAGATGGGGCAGGGAGCACTTCAGGTATATCAATATGTCGGGGTTGCGCACGATTGACGACATTACTCCGAACAGTTGCATATAGGTTTTGTAGTCCCGTTCCGATATGTTGCCGAGGGCATAGTTGTTCTCCACGAATATGTGGACACCCTCAACCAGCGTGCGGTCCTGGATTATGACTTTGTCGGAACGCGAAATTTCGAGCAGATCCTCGAATCTCTGTGTCAGGAAATAGACTTCCAGATTGAACGACCAGCGCTTTATGTCGCTGTAATAATCTTCAAGATAGGGATTGTAAATCACCGATTCGTAACGCGGTGTCCAGCCGTAATGCCGGCTGAGCATCTCCGTGAGGGTGGTTTTCCCGCTTCCTATGTTGCCGGCTACGCCTATGTGCATCGTTGTTTGTCTGTCTGGTTAATGCCTTTTTCAAGAAGAACGCTTGGGTGATGACAAAGGTGTGAATAAAAACGAAAATTAGCAAAAACGGGATGGGATACCCCAATAAAAAAAAGATGACCCGCAGGTCATCTTGGAAGGGAGTGGGAGCTGAGGGAATCGAACCCCCGACCCTCTGCTTGTAAGGCAGATGCTCTAAACC
>JABUTP010000025.1:0-10820 GCA_021443625.1 Bacteroidales bacterium
GCCTATTTCCTGCTCGTTCTGTATATAATTCTCACCAACATGGGCGCCGTTCCTTCGGTTTTTGCCTCAATTGTAAAGGGGGCGTTCACTCCGAGGGCCGCCCTGGGCGGGGGAGTGGCCAGCATCCTTATGATAGCCCTGACCGGTGTGCGGCGGGCTGCATTCGTCAATGAGGCGGGTGTGGGCACCGCATCCATGATACACGGGGCCTCCCGAAGCGGGAATCCGGTGCGCGAGGGGCTGGTGGCAATGCTGGGCCCTTCCATCGATTCGGGGCTGGTATGCACCCTCACCGCGATAGCGATTCTTCTGCAGAAAGATATCATTCCCGAAGCGGGCATCAGTTCGATGCAGGGGCTCAATCTTGCCCTGAATTCCTTCGAAATGTCAATTCCTGTGGTGGGAAGGTATTTTTTGCTGGCTATTTTGATTACTTTTGCGTTCTCATCGATGTTCTCCTACTCTTACTATGGCGCGCACTGCGCCACATATCTGTTCGGAGAGCGGGGGGCGAAGTGGTTCCGCTACTTCTATCTGGCTATGATTGTGGTGGCTGCAACACTTCCCCTGAGAACGATGGTGGGATTTGTCGATCTGGCCTTTGCGCTGATGGCATTTCCCAATATTATTGCAATGGTGCTTCTTGCCCCGAGGGCGAAGCGATGTATGAAAGATTATTTTGACAATTACAGACACAATGATTAACCCAAATTTTGAAATCGGCCTGAAGGCCCGGGAGGCAGTGGAGACCCTTTACGGGGCAAAGGTGGAAAGCGATTCGATTCAGATTCAGGCAACGCGCAAGGAGTTTGAGGGGGACCTTACTCTCGTGGTGTTTCCCATGCTCAGGATGAGCCGCAAGGGGCCCGAGGCCACGGCTCAGGAAATTGGTCAATACCTTCAGGACAACCTTTCGCTGATTGAATCTTTCAATGTCGTGAAAGGTTTCCTCAACATAAAGCTCTCGCAGGAGTTCTGGAAAGCCCTTTTCGCAGAGATTGCCCAAGCCGAAGATTATGGCCAGCATCCTGCAAACGGACGGACTGTGATGGTGGAATTCTCCTCTCCCAACACCAATAAGCCGCTCCACCTCGGACATATCCGCAACAATCTGTTGGGATGGTCGGTTTCCCGTCTGCTGGAGGCTGCCGGAAACAGGGTTATCAAGGTTAATCTGGTCAACGACAGGGGTATCCACATCTGCAAGTCGATGCTCGCCTGGCAGCGTCGCGGCGGCAATGAAACTCCCGAGTCAAGCGGCAAGAAGGGGGACCACCTCGTGGGCGACTGCTATGTGGCTTTCAACAATATGCTGGTGGAGGAGATCGCCTCCATTCTCAAAGAGCAGGGCATCAACCCCGCCGAAGCCACTCCGGAAGAGAAGAAAGAGGCCGAAAAGAAGGCTGTCTGCCTGAAAGAGGCCCAGCAGATGCTTTTCAAATGGGAAAACGGAGATGCAGAAGTTCGCGCCCTCTGGGAGAAGATGAATGGCTGGGTGTATAAGGGGTTCGAGAAGACCTATTCCGACCTGGGTATATCCTTCGACAAGATTTATTACGAATCCCAGACCTATCTCCTGGGGAAGGCACTGGTGGACAAGGGACTTTCGGAAGGCATCTTCTTCCGCAAGGAGGACGGCTCGGTGTGGTGCGACCTCACCGCCGACGGGCTTGACCAGAAACTGCTGCTCCGCAGCGACGGCACCTCGGTCTATATGACTCAGGACCTCGGCACGGCCGAGAGCCGCCACAACGAGTACAACTTCGACGAACTCATCTATGTGGTGGGCAATGAGCAGAATTACCATTTCCAGGTACTGAAACTCATCTTGTCAAAACTCGGATTCAACTGGTCCGATGCCATATACCACCTCTCCTACGGAATGGTGGAACTTCCCGAAGGGAAGATGAAATCCCGCGAAGGGACGGTGGTGGATGCCGACGACCTCATAGCCAAGATGTATGCTACCGCCAAGGAAACCTCGCTGGCCCTCGGCAAGCTCGACCGGATGAGCGAACAAGAGCAGGACGAACTCTTTATGATGCTCGGTCTGGGCGCGCTCAAATATTTCATCATCAAGGTCGATCCCCGCAAGACGATGTTGTTCGACCCCAAGGAATCCATCGATTTCAACGGCAATACGGGGCCGTTCATCCAATATACCCACGCCCGCATCAAATCCATTCTCCGCAAGGCGGCGGAGCAGGGGATAGCCCCCGCAGTCACCGGCAATGCCCAATTTGTGGCCAAAGAGGTGGAAATCGTGAAGATTCTCGCCGCTTTCCCCGACAAGATTCAGGAGGCGGCCGAGGCCCATTCCCCCGCACTCGTGGCAAATTATGCCTACGAACTGGCCAAGGAATTCAACCAGTATTACCACGATGTCTCCATCCTCAGGGAGGAAGACGGAGAGGTGAAGGCTCTGCGTCTGAAACTTCTGGAGACCATCGCCAACGTGCTGGTCAAGGCTATGGATATTCTCGGCATCAAGCTGCCGGAACGAATGTAACAAACACCATCCTTCAAGATGCAGCCGTTCTCAATCCCTACCACCAAAAAGGAGATGGATGCTCTCGGATGGGAGCAGGCTGACATCATATTGTTCAGCGGAGACGCCTATATAGACCATCCATCTTTCGGGGCGGCCGTCATAGCGAGGGTGCTGGAGTCCAAAGGATACCGCGTGGCAGTGGTTCCGCAGCCCAACTGGCGCGATGACCTCCGCGATTTCAAGAAGATGGGGGTGCCGCGGCTGTTCTTTGCAGTGTCGGGTGGCGCAATGGACTCGATGGTAAACCATTATACCGCGTCCAAGCGTCTGCGCAGCAACGATGCCTATACTCCGGAGGGGAGGGCTGGCTATCGTCCCGACTACTGCGTGACGGTATATTCCAACATTCTCAAGAATCTCTATCCCGATGTGCCGGTGGTGATCGGGGGCATCGAGGCCTCCCTGCGCCGCCTGACCCATTACGACTACTGGCAGGACTGCCTCAAGCCCTCCATTCTCGTGGACAGCAAGGCCGACTGGCTCTCCTACGGTATGGGGGAACGCACTATGACGGCCCTTGCGGATGCCTACGCAAACGGGATGACCAGAGAGCAGATGGAGAAGCTGCCTCAGGTGGGCTACCTTTCGGACAATATTCCCGACGGCGACTATTTTGACCTCCATTCCTATGAGAGCTGCTGCCGCAACGGGATGGCTTTTGCTCAGAATTTCAATGTCATAGAGCGCGAGGCGAATGCCCTGCACGCCACAACTCTGGTGGAGCAGACCGGCAACAAGTTCGTCTGCATCAACCCTCCGTACCCCCCGATGACAACTGAAGAGCTGGATGAGGTTTATGCCCTGCCGTTCACGAAACTGCCCCATCCCCGTTACAAGGGGAAGCGAATCCCCGCCTATGATATGATAAAATTCTCCATCACCACCCACCGTGGGTGTTTCGGAGGATGTAATTTCTGCACCATAGCGGCCCATCAGGGCAAATTCATCCAGTCCCGCTCCGTGCAGTCGATAGTTGACGAGGCTTCCCGCCTCAACGACCTGCCCGATTTCAAGGGCAACATATCCGATCTCGGGGCCCCCACGGCCAATATGTACAAGATGGGTGGACGGGACAAGGGCTTGTGCGCCAAGTGTGTGCGGCAGTCGTGCCTCTTCCCCAGGATGTGCAGGAATCTCAATCACAACCATACCCCGCTTATGGAGATGTACGATGCGGTGGGCAAGGTGAAGGGTATCCGCCATGCCTACATCGGCAGCGGCATCCGTTACGACCTGTTCCTCGGCCCCGAAGGGTATCTGGATGGCAGTTCGGAAAGTTATCTCAAGGAGTTGATAACCAATCACACTTCGGGAAGGTTGAAGGTGGCGCCCGAGCATACCCAGGACAATGTCCTCCAGCTTATGGGCAAGCCCTCTTTCTCCCTTTTCGAGATATTGAGGACAAAATTCGATGAGATTACGAAGCGGGAAGGATTGCGCTACCAGCTGATACCTTATTTCATTTCGGGACACCCGGGATGCACGATGCGGGAGATGACCGCCCTCTCCAGGAACAGGTCGCTCAAAGGGCTTCTGATAGAGCAGGTTCAGGACTTCACGCCCACTCCGATGACCGTCTCTTCGGTGATGTTCTACTCGGGGCTCGACCCCAAAACATTGAAGCCGGTGTTCGTGGAAAGGGACATCGACCGCAAGCGCCGCCAGAAAATGTTTTTCTTCAAGTAGATTTTTTTTGCTCTGTTTCAAAAAATCTCTATTATTGCACCGCAAACAAAACAAACTATGGCTGTAAACATTCCTAACAAGAGACGCGCAGTAGTAAGCTACGAAAACATGTCGGATGAGCTCAAGGAAGCTTTTCAGGAGAAATATCCCAACGGATATTCGGATTATCTCGGTGACATACGCAAGATAGACAAGCCCGATGGGACTTTCTTTCACGCAGTGACGGTTGAAATTCCGGATGCCGTATATCTCGTGAAGATCAAGGTCAACACCGACGCCATCGAAGATGTGGAGAAGAACATCTTCAACGAAGGCGACGACGAGGAGGGGGATGACAATAACGTTCTGCCCGGCAATGACAGCGATTTTGCCACAGGCGGAGATGAAGAGGGGGACGAAGAAGATTAGCCGTACCCATCATATCAGTAAGATACAAAATGCGTTCAAGGCTTTGCCTGAACGCACTTTGCTTTTGGTATCAGCCATCGTTACCGGTGTGCTCAGCGGCTTGTCGGCCGTTGTTCTCAAAAGCATTATCCTGTTTATCCAGCGAGCCATATCGGGCCTTTCGGACGGGTTGGGACTCAACTGGAGCAGTCTTGTGATGCCCGGAGTGGGTATGCTGCTCAGTCTCCTTTTTGTCCGCTATGTGGTGAAGGACCGCATCGGACACGGCGTCACCCGCGTCCTGAAGGCGATCTCGAGCAACGAGGCGCATATCAAGGGGCACAACACCTGGAGTTCCCTCGTCTCCAGTTCCATCACCATCGGATTCGGCGGGTCGGTGGGGGCCGAGGCTCCCATTGTCTATACCGGAGCGGCCATCGGCAGCAACGTGGCCCGTTTTCTGGGGCTGTCCTACAAGCAGATGACCATTCTGCTCGGCTGCGGCGCCGCGGGGGCGGTGGCAGGTATTTTCAAGGCCCCAATCGCGGGGGTGCTGTTCACTCTCGAGATATTGATGTTCAACATCTCGGCCACCTCCATAATGCCCCTTCTGTTTTCATCGGTAAGTGCCACAATGGTCACCTACCTGTTCCACGGAAACACGGTGGAGTTTGCCAACAGCATCGACACGTTCACTCTCTCCAACATTCCGTTCTATATGGTGCTGGGCGTATTCTGCGGACTGATGTCCCTCTATTTCCTCCGCACCACGCTGAGGGTTGAGGACAAACTGAAGGGAATTTCCAATCCATACAAAAAGTGGCTGTTATGCTCGGTGGTGCTGGGCGTCCTCATATTCATATTTCCTCCTCTGCTGGGCGAAGGGTATCCGAGTCTGACGCTGATGCTGGGGGGTGATCCAAACCGGACTTTGGAGGCCATCAGCCCCGCCATCGCTTCCGACAAGTGGTGGATTCTGCTCTTTTTTGTGGCGGTAATGTTCGCCAAGGTCTATGCCACCACCATGACAAATGCCGGCGGCGGTGTCGGCGGAACGTTCGGCCCGACCCTTTTCACCGGCGGGATTGCAGGTTTCGTGCTGGCCAGGTTCATCAACAACATAGGTCTGGCGGCCATTCCGGAGGCCAATTTTGTCCTTGTGGGGATGGCCGGCCTCATGGCGGGTGTGATGCAGGCGCCCCTTACGGCCATATTCCTCATTGCGGAAATTTCGGGAGGGTATGTGCTGATGTTTCCCCTGATGATAACTTCGGCCATTTCCTACGCGACCATAAGAATTTTTGAGAAATATTCCATCTACACCAAACGGATAGCCGCGAGCGGGGAACTGCTCACCCACGACAGCGACCAGGCGGTGCTGACACTCATCAAGACCTCCGACCTCATAGAGACCGATTTCAAGCCGGTCTATGTGGGAGGAATGTTGCGGGACCTGGTTCAAGTCATTTCCGACTCCAACCGCAACATCATCCCGGTAATCGACAGCGCGGGGGTTTTTCAGGGGATAGTGCTGGTGGACGACGTCCGTCATTATATGTTCAACAGTGAAATGTACGACAAGATATACATTTACAACGTGATGCGTGCGGCTCCCAGCATTCTTTCGGAAAACGAGAAGATGGAGAGCGTGATGAACAAGTTCGAGATGACTCAGGCGTGGAACCTTCCGGTGGTGGATGACGGCGGCAGATATCTGGGATTTATCTCAAAATCCAGTGTTTTTTCTTCCTACAGACAATATCTACGACAGGTTTCAGATGAATGACATTTACGCAAATTTTATCTCTGCGCAGTTGGGCGTGGCGGTATGGCAGGTTGTCAATTGTGTCGAACTGCTGCAGGATTCGGCCACGGTTCCCTTTATAAGCCGCTACCGCAAGGAACGCACCGGCGGTCTTGACGAAGTCCAGATAGGGCAGGTCAAGCATTGGTGGCAATATTTTGCCGAGTTGGACAAGCGCAAGGAGGCGGTGCTCAAAAGCATTGCGGAGCAGGGCGCGCTTACTCCCGAACTGGAGGACAAAATCAAAGGGCAGACCGATTTGTGCTGCCTCGAGGATTTGTATCTGCCGTTCCGTCCCAAACGCAAGACCAGGGCATCTGTGGCCGTCTCGCTCGGACTTGCCCCCCTGGCAGAGGCGATTTATGACTTCAAGAGCGATGCTCCGTATGCCCTTGCGGCAAAATACCTGACGGATGAGGTGCCGGATGTGGATGCAGCCATTGCCGGAGCGCGTGACATCATAGCCGAGAAGGTGTCTGAAAATGCGGAGGTGCGCCAGAGTTTGCGCGAGTCTTACCTCAAATGGGGCGTGGTGGCCTCCCGCCAGTCCCGCGAAGGTGCCGCCAAGAGTGAGGAATCCGACAAATACAGGAATTATTTCGACCATCGCGAACCCCTTTCCCGCATCGCATCGCACCGCCTTCTGGCAATTCTGCGGGGTGGAAACGAGGGAATGCTCTCCATAAAGATAGAGGTGGATGCGGATCGCACCATCGACCGCATAACCCGTATCGTGACCAAGGGACGCCGCTTCCCGACCAAGGAAGTGAGGGACATAATGGAGGATGCCATCGCCGACGGATACAAGCGGCTGCTGCACCCTTCCATTGAAAAGGAAGCGCTCCGCCAGGCCAAGGAGAAGGCGGATGCCGAGTCCATAAAGGTGTTCGGAGAGAACCTTCGGCAGCTTCTGCTTGCCCCGCCGGTGGGACAGAAGCGCACTATGGCCATAGACCCCGGCTTCCGGACCGGATGCAAGGTGGTGTGCCTTGACGCGCAGGGCAATCTGCTGCACAACGACACCATCTATCCTCATCCGCCCGTAAGCGAGAAGATTATGGCGATGAAGAAAATCTCCAATATGGTGCAGGCCTACAAGATTGAGGTCATTGCCATCGGCAGCGGTACCGCGGGGCGCGAAACCGAGAATTTCATCAAGAAGGTGGGGCTGCCGCAGGGTGTCCGCGTCTATTCGGTGAGCGAAGACGGGGCTTCGGTCTATTCCGCTTCGTCCGTCGCCAGGGAGGAGTTTCCTCAGTACGACGTTACCGTGAGAGGGGCCGTCTCCATCGGACGGCGGCTTATGGACCCCCTTTCGGAACTGGTCAAGATAGACCCCAAGTCGATAGGCGTGGGGCAATATCAGCACGATGTCGATCAGACGCTTCTCAAGGAGCAGCTCGATATGATAGTGGAGAGTTGCGTAAGCAGCGTCGGCGTCAATCTCAACACGGCGGGTGTCTATCTGCTGCAGTATGTCTCCGGCATCGGTCCCGCTTTGGCCTCCGCAATTGTGGAGCACCGCAACGCCAACGGCCCTTTCACCTCGAGAGAACAACTTCTCGGGGTCAAGAGACTGGGGCAGAAGGCTTTCCAGCAGTGTGCGGGATTCCTTCGCATTTCGGGTGCCGAAAATCCCCTCGACAACTCCGCCGTCCACCCCGAGCGGTATGCGCTGGTGAAGCAGATGGCGGGCGACAAAGGGATAGAACTGCATTCTCTGATAGGCGACGAGAGTCTGTGCGACTCCATAGACCTCTCGAGATATGCTCACGGTGACGTGGGGCTTCCGACGCTTCAGGATATAATAAAGGAGTTGAAGAAACCAGGCAGGGACCCCCGCGAGGCCATCAAGGTGTTCGAGTTCGACGACAAGATACGGACCATCGAGGATGTGCAGCGGGGAATGATTCTCCCCGGCATCGTCACTAACATCACCGATTTCGGGGCGTTTGTCGATATCGGCATCAAGCAGAACGGGCTCATCCACGTCTCCAATATGGCCAGAACGCGTGTCGATACCCCCCATAAGATTCTCAAAATCCAGCAACAGATTGAGGTGAAGGTGATAGATGTCGATTTGAACAGGGGACGCATCGCTTTGAGCCTCATTCTTGACTGATTTATTTGGGTTTTAGATTTCTTCGTTGTAACTTGGCGGTTATGTCGAAAAAGTTAGTGATAATCCCTACCTATAACGAAAGGGAAAACATAGAAAAAATCATCCTCAGGGTTATCGGCCTTGGGGATGGGTTTGATGTGCTGGTCATAGATGACGGCTCGCCCGACGGCACCGCCGCCATTGTGAAGAATCTATCCTCCCAATATCCCGACAGGGTTTTCATTATAGAAAGAGCGGGAAAGCAGGGACTCGGGACGGCGTATATCACCGGTTTCAAATGGGCTCTGGAACACCTCTATGACTACGTTACGGAGATGGATGCCGACTTTTCGCACAACCCCGACGACCTGCCGCAGTTGTGGAAGGCGTGCGAAGAGGGTGGGGCGGACGTTTCTATAGGGTCGCGTTACTGCAAGGGCATCAGCGTGGTCAATTGGCCCATAGGGCGGGTGGTGATGTCCTATTACGCCTCGGCCTATGTCCGTCTGGTGCTGCGGCTTAAAATATTCGACACTACGGCCGGGTTCGTGTGCTACAGCCGGAAGGTGCTGGAGGCCATAGATTTCGACAATGTGAAGATGCGTGGATACGGTTTCCAGATTGAGATGAAATACACTGCAAGCAAACTCGGGTTCAGGATTCGTGAGGTGCCCATCATCTTTGTGGACCGCACCGAGGGCGAATCCAAAATGAGCAGCGGCATTTTCGGTGAGGCGTTCTGGGGTGTAATTGCACTACGTTTCCGCAAGATATTTCCCAAAAAATAGCAGCTATGGCAACCCGACTTTTGCTTAAGAATGCAACCATTGTCAACGAGGGGCTCTCATTCAGGGGAGCCGTTTTTGTGGTCGGAGAGAAAATATCCGAAGTTCTCAACTTTTCAAATCCCGGTGCCTGTGAAAGATGCGAAATCCTCGGGCGGGAGATTGAGGCCGAAGGAGGGGAGGTGGTCAATCTTGAGGGTCTGTATCTCATCCCGGGTCTGATTGACAGCCACGTCCATTTCCGCGAACCGGGGGCCACCCACAAGGGGTGCATCGCCTCTGAAAGCGCCGCAGCGGTGCTGGGGGGAGTCACCTCCTATATGGATATGCCCAACAATACCCCTCTGGGGACATCCCTGGAGGCCCTGGAAAACAAATTTGAAATAGCGGGGCGGGAGAGCGCGGCCAACTATTCGTTCTATCTGGGTGCCAACGATGACAATTTCAGCGAGATTGAGAGTGCGAATCCGCAAAGGATATGCGGCATAAAGGTGTTTCTCGGCCTTTCCACCGGAGGGATGCTTGTGAGCCGCGACGATGCGCTGCAGCGTATTTTCGCTCAAAAGAGATTGCCCGTCATGGTGCATTGTGAAGACAATGGGATGATTGCCGCCAACCTCAAGGCGGCCAAAGAAAAATACGGAGAAAATATCCCCGTCAGCGCCCATCCCGAAATCAGAAGCACCGCGGCCTGCCTCAAATCCACCGAAAAGGTTGTCCGGCTCGCAATGGAATGCGGCACGCGGCTGCACGTCCTGCACGTTTCCACTGCCGCAGAAATGATGCTCCTGCGGATGGCCTCGGAGAAAACCGGCGGGCGGATAACCGCCGAAACCTGCGTGCAGTATCTTTGCTTCGACAGCGGCGACTATGAAAGATACGGCGCCCGCATCAAGTGCAATCCCGCCATAAAGAGCGCCGCCGACCGCATCTCGCTGGTTCAAGGGCTGTCCGACGGCTCCATATATACTGTGGCCACCGACCACGCACCCCATCTTCTGTCGGAGAAGCAGGGGGGATACCTTCAGGCTGCCTCCGGAATACCGCTCATACAGTTCTCTCTGCAGATGATGCTGGAACTTGTGAAACTGGGGCAGGTCGCTCTGCCGCAGGCGGTGGAACTTATGGCGCACAACCCCGCACGCCTTTTCAACATAGAAGGCAGGGGATTCATCCGTCCCGGCTGCTATGCCGACCTGGCGGTCTTTGACCTGAACCGCCCTTCCTCTCCCGAACCCGCCTCGCGTTGCGGCTGGAGCCCCGTCGGCACCTTCTCAAGCACGATATGCCGCACCTATGTAAATGGTGCGCTTGCTGCGTGTGACGGAATACTTACCGGCAACAGATCCGCCCGGGAACTCCGATTCAACCGTTGACCATTGCGGCGGCATCCGGCCGCAAACGGATATCATTGCTCTCCGGACGCCCTTCCAATGGCTCAGAGGGCGGTTTCAGTAAAATTTTTTGAAAAAGTTGTAAAAAATTTGGAAGGAAGTAAAAAGTGTG
>JABUTP010000025.1:14083-17475 GCA_021443625.1 Bacteroidales bacterium
ACTGCGACACCATGTGGGAGAGTAGGTCGCCGCCGACTTCCAACCGGGATGCCGGACATCACAAATGTCCGGCATCCTTTTTTTTATGGCAAGCCGTCATATCGGAATTATTTCTATATTTGCGCCCGAAATTTTTGACAATGACAAAGGGTTTATACACAATACTGTTGCTTATAGTCTCCAACAGTTTCATGACAATGGCCTGGTATGGCCATCTCAAATTCGGAATAGACAAGATGCTTCCCAAATGGGGTCTCTTCGGTGTAATCATCATAAGCTGGCTCATCGCCTTTTTTGAATACTGCGCCCAGGTTCCCGCCAACAGGCTCGGATTCCAGGGAAACGGCGGACCCTTCTCCCTTATGCAACTCAAAATCATACAGGAGGTCATCACCTTGGTTGTCTTTGTCCTTTTCAATGCGTTCCTTTTCAAAAACGGCGGACTTAAATGGAACCACGCGATGGCTGCGCTCTGTATGGTGTTCGCAGTCTATTTTGTTTTCAAAAAGTAATTTATGATTTCAACCGTAATATTCGACTTCGGGGGAGTTCTTCTGGACTGGAATCCCAAATATCTGTATGACAAATATTTCGCGATAGAGGAGAACGCCCGTCTTTTCAGGGAGACTTCCGGTCTGCAGTTTGAGAGTCCCGCCGAGATGGCAGACTGGTTCCTTGAGAATATCTGCAGGTACGAGTGGAATGTAGAGATGGACGGGGGCAAACCCCTTGCACAAGGCACTGCCGAACGGATTGCCCTCTTTCCGCAATGGGAGGATGCCATCCGGCAGTATTATTCCAATTGGATAGAGATGTTCAAGGGGGTGATGCCCGGAATGTACGATGAGATCGTGCGTATCAAAGCCAAGGGATTCCGAATTTACGGCCTTTCCAACTGGTCAGCGGAAACATTTATGAGATATGCGAGAAACCTCCCGATTTTTTCGTCGTTTGACGGAATTGTACTGAGCGGTCTGGAGAAAGTTGTCAAGCCCGACCGCCGTATATTTGATATTATTCTCAGCCGTTATTCCATAAACCCTCAGGAGTCGGTATTTGTGGATGACAACCAGGCCAACATCGATGCGGCGGCCCTTCTCGGAATCAAAGGATACAAATTCACTTCCCCTTCTGATTTCAAGGAGAATTTCTACAAACAGTTCAATCTGTAAAATCAGGCTCCGAAGACAGCCGTAAAGGCGAGATATACCAACCCAGAAACGGCAATTGTGGCTGGAATGGTCAGAACCCAGGCGCCTACGATGCTCTTGGCCGTGACCCAGCGGACATTTCCCGTACCGCGGGTGAGTCCCGTGCCGATAATCGAGCCGGTGATGGTGTGGGTAGTGCTTACCGGAATTCCGAAGAGAGCAGTGACTATAAGGGTAATGGCACCCGAAAGTTCGGAGCAGAACCCCTGGGGCGGGGTAACTTTTGTCAACCCTTCGCCCAATGTCTTGATGACCTTGCGCCCACCGATGACGGTGCCGAGCACAATGATGGCGTAGGAGGAGTAAAGCAGCCAATAAGGTACGAATAGTCCGCCCGGAGAAGCTGCTCCGGCAACACTTCCCGCCTTGAAGAACGAACTTATCCAGTGGTCGGGATTTGCGGCGAGGAAAGAAGAAAACAGCAGTGCGACCACACCGACGGTCTTCTGCCCGTCATTGCCTCCGAATCCGAGAGAAAATGCGGCAGATGTGATGAGTTGCGCCTTTTTGAATCCCCCCTCAACCGACAATCTTTTTTTCTTGCGGAACACGAACAGAATGATGCAGTAGAACAGGAATCCCATAATGGCCCCCATAAGCGGCGCCAGGATAATGAACAGCAGAATCGGCACAAGGCCGCTGGCCATAATGTTGGAGGCTCCGAATCCGAACCAGATGGGGCCGACAAGCCCCCCTATAAGGGCGTGGGAAGCGGAGATGGGCAGACCGAACCTGGTGCACAGATATATCCAGATGATGGCCCCGAGCAGGGCGCAGAATATGACCGACGGGGTGACAAGGTCGGCGTTGACAATCCCTTTCCCCATTGTTCCGGCCACTGTCAGAGGGAAAATGAAGGCTGCGGCAAACTGCCAGCAGGCGGCCCAGGCAACGGCTTTGCGGGGCGAAAGGGCCTTGGTGGTGATGACGGTCGCTATACAGTTGGCGGCATCGTTCATTCCATTGAGGAATGTGAAGCCGTAGGCCATAAGGGCGGAGATGATGACAAGTGCAAGCATATCAGCTCATCTTTACGATGACCGTGCGGATAGCATCGGAAAGTTGTTTGGTATGGTCGGAGGTCTCTTCCAGTGCTTCCACGATGTTCTTCTTCTTGACGAGTTCCACCAAATCGCTTTCGTTCTGGAAAATGTGGCTCATATAGGATTCGTAGAGGTCGTCAACAATATGCTCGTCCTCTTTGATGTTGTCGCATATTGCATCAAGTTCTTTCGAGTTCTTGCGCAGTGAATCGAACAGAAGCGTGGCCTGGTTGACATATTCCGCATCTTTGAGAAGACAACCGGCGATTTCGCTGAGTTTGGGCTCTTCTCCCTTGGGCTGGTAGATGGAGAACTTCTTGGCACAGTCGTGAAGGCAATCCATAAAGGTGTCCATCATACTCGCGATGGTGTGGATGTCCTCACGGTCGAAAGGAGTGACGAACGCCACGATGAGTTCGTCCAGAATCTTGTCGGTCACTTTGTCGCAGGCCGACTCCAGTTCCTTGACGCTGTGGGCTATGGAGTTTCTCTTTTCCTGATCCGTCTCGTGGGTGATTTCAACCAGCAGTTTTGCTCCTTGCAGAATCAGTTCGGATTGTTTGATGAAAAGGGGGAAAAATCGTTTTTCTTTTACAACAAAGAGCTGGAGAAAATTGTCAAGTTTCATGCGGATTCCTAAATTTAGGGCGGATTATACTGATGTCAGTAATCA
The DNA here is from genome assembly GCA_021443625.1 of Bacteroidales bacterium. GTDB lineage: Bacteria > Bacteroidota > Bacteroidia > Bacteroidales > UBA932 > Equibacterium. Next base: position 17,011 of record JABUTP010000025.1, read on the forward strand.
GTTCCAAGCAGTTATTATTCAGTAAAAGTTATTTTTGTTGCGAAGATATTAAAATATGATGAAAAATATATTACAGATAGCACATATCTCTACAGATTTTAAAGAAAAATTCGGCATTCCGCGTCAAAGCGGAATGGTGGAAAGTGCAGTGGGGCGCATCGTCTTTGAGGAAAAGTACCGCCAGTCCGACGCAATCAGGGGTATGGAGGGTTTCTCGCACATCTGGCTTATCTGGGGTTTCTCGGAGGCTTCCTCCCGCGACGGTGACGAATTCTGCGCTACTGTGCGTCCTCCCCGCCTCGGAGGGAATACCCGCGTCGGCGTTTTCGCCTCGAGATCCCCTTTTCGTCCCAATGGGCTGGCCATCTCCGCCGTGAAGATAGACCACATAGACTACAATTCGGCTGATGCGCCGGCGATAATCGTTCGGGGCGTCGATCTTCTTGACGGAACCCCCATCTACGA
>JABUTP010000025.1:17503-21022 GCA_021443625.1 Bacteroidales bacterium
GCCGAGGAGGGCTACACGGGAGCCACCAAGGGACATTCGTTGCAACTTACCTTTGGGGGCACCCTGCTGGAAGCGATTCCGGAGGGGGACAGGGAAACTGTCATCAGGCTTCTGGAATGTGACCCCCGTACTTCGTATGTTGATGACCCGGAGCGTGTCTGGGGGATGAGTTATGCATCCTACAACATTAAATTCAAGGTGACGGATTCTCAAATTGAGATTCTGGCAGTCAGTGGTGACTCTCAGGGATAGTGACGCCGGTACCTTGAATAAAGAGGGGAACCAAAAATTCTTTGGTTCCCCTCTCCTTTATTTAAAGAGTATGTGCGCTTGCGCGCGATACTTTACTGTTTGGCAATGGTGCAGCTTGCTGCGGTGGCGGTGAAGTAGAGCGAGTGTTCGTCGTTTGATACGGTCATCGTGGTGGACGAGCCGTTGTTGGTCACTCTCCAGCTGCCTGCGGCAAGGTCTGTCACGAGCACTTTCACGGGGTTGGACGCAGAGGCGTTGTTGACACTGAATGTGATGCTGCCCGAGCTCAGATTCTTGGAGTCGGCGCTGAATATGGCGGCCATATTGCCTACCTGCGCTCCAAGTACGTTGGTGGCGGTTATCTTCTGCACATTGTAATAGGACGTATTGTCGGCATCGGTAATCTGAATGACGTTCAGGAAATCGTCGGTAAGATTGGAGCCGCTGGCCTTGAGTTGTATTCTCCACGAACCTTTCTCGTTGTTGTAGTCGGGTATGGAGGATGTCGCACCGTTGGGATAGTTGGTGCCGAATACATAGAACTCGTTGCCGCTGCCTCCGACCTTGGAGATGGTGGCGTTGGTGAGTACGTCGCAGTGGAGTTTGCCGTTGAACTGCTCTCCGCTGTTTGCCAAGTCATTCCCTTCACGCACAATGTCAAAGGTGCTTCCGGAAATCACGGGTTCCTGCACACTGTGGAGGAGCCAGTATTTCTCCGGAGTCACGGTTGAGAAGATGCTCTTCCTTACTTTCTTCACGGTGATGCGGTCGCGGACTATCAGGACTCCGGGGATTGTGGCATCCGAGGTGTTGAAGAATACGAACGAACGCAGAACCTCACCGGCCTTGTCCGACTTGTACGCCTTGGTGATGTCGCCCTTCAGATAAGAATACTCCGGAGTGATGTTGGACGGCCCGAAACCGTGGGCAAGGGTGGAACCGTAGGTATAGTCATCCGACAGAAGGGCGCTGTAGGAATTGCAGGAGGTCCAGGATGCGCCCGGTGTCCTCTGGCCACCGTCGTTGCCGATACTGCTGGGAGAGAATGTCTCCGATGAATAGTAAAGCAGCAGCGAGTTGTGGGCTATCGTACGCTTGAAGTACTTCTTGTTGTGGTCGGAATTGTATCCGCCTTGAGCCCCTTCGTATGCTCCCGAGTCTATTGCGAGGGGACCTTTGTAGTAAATCTGGAAGGCTCCGCCGTCGAGATGCTGGTGGTTTGCGAACATGTTTTCGTTGACCTTCATCTCCACTATTGCGCTGTTGCTGTCCCAGCCGGTTCGGGCAATCATCCATCCGAATGGTTTGGGAGAGAATCTGGTAAGCGGCAGGTTGTCGGGGGCGGTCTTGTTTATGGAGAAATCACCGAGCACGAGGGCGTGTATCATCATGTGGGTGAAAACAATACTATTCAAAGAGCCTCTTACCTCATTTGCGAGATATGAGTCTCCATAGAGACTTGAAGCGAAGTGGGCCACCATCGAAATCTGATTTCCGGCCGCGGGATTGACGTCGCCTGCGGGCATATATACGCCGTCGGGCCTTCTGCGGTAGATGAAGTCGTAAAGAACGTTCTTTTGAGTGACGTTATACAAGGGATCGATTCCCATCTTCATGAACGCCGCCTGTGAAAGGAGGTCGCTGACAAAGCGGATGTTGATGTAATTTGTGCCCTGATGGAAGTTTCCTGCATCGTAGGTGAAGTTTCTGGGGGGAACGTAAGCCTCTACGAAACCGGCTTTCACAGCATTGTACATCTGCGGGTATTCATCGTATATGGCGATGGCAACGGCCAGCAGATCCCTGAGATAAACATACTCCGAACCATAACCGGTAATGGGCTCTGAAACGGCGTAGGGCCAGAGTCCCGCATTGGTGGCAACCCTTATGAACGCTGCAACGTAATCGCTCTTTTCCTGAGCCGTAAGCTGGTCATAGCACCAGTCATAGACCATGGCGCCGGTGCTGAGGAGCATTCCCGGTGCCAGTTGCTCTCCGCTGGGGAATGTTGCCCTCTGGAGGGTGTCGAGGGTGGCGGTGATGGCTGACCTGGCCTTGGTTGCATCCTGGGTCAGCAGGTAGTCGAGAGCTTCCAGCTGAACCCGTGCGGGGAGGCCTCGGTTATAATAATAAAGGTTGGACTGCTCGGCGGAGAGGGGATGGTCGGCCTGCCATTGGATGGAACTGCGCAAGCCCTGACCCTGTGCGGTCTGCAGGTTGGCGGCAATTCTGGGAATGTCGCTGGACCTGAGGTACAGCCTGGGATGTTCGGGGAGTTCACCGGGGCCGGAAGTGACAACCGGACCGGTGATGGTGCCGATGTTGGTCACGGTGTTCTTCTTGACGGATTTGGAGAGTCCGGTAAACGACTCCTCGAGCAGAGTGGCTTCGTTGCTGTCCAGGAGTTTGACGGTCAGTGCCCTGTATGTGCCGGTGGGGACGGGCACATAGAAATCCATGGTCTGGTTGGCCACGGAAACGGCTTCCGACAGGATGAGCCGGATGGTCTTGTTTCCGGTATTCTGCACCTCGAGGGTGCTGGAACTGGTGTCAAGATTGTTCCACGTTCCGGTTACGCAGTTGTCGGCTGTCATCGAGAACACTTTGGTGCCGACGGGAACATTCTCAACCGTGAACTTGAGGATGCCGGCAACCGTCTTGAATGAGAATCCGAACAGGGACGCCTTGGTGATGACGGGTTCCTCTGCAACCATAATGGCAATCATCTGTCCGGGAGTGTAATTCTCGATTTCGGACGGGATGGTGATGCTGAAGGTTGAGCCGGAGACCTCCGACACGAAAGAATAGGGGGTTACGGCGGCTACCGGAGCCTTTGTCAGTCTGCCCGAAAAGTTGGAACTGCCGGGGATGTAGGTGAATTTGGCAACGTCGCCATCTTCGCCCTCGATTACGGCGATGTTGTCCCCTTTTGACCACAGCCGCGAGGTGGAAATGGCTTCAAAGTCGCTATCGGACATACCTTCCGGCGAAACTTCCGCCGAAATGGTGGTCAGACGTTCTTCCTGATCCGGCTTTGGCTCCAGATCATTGACGCAGCCTGCAAGTGCAAATACGGCTGCGAGTGCAAATAAATGCGTTAGCTTTTTCATAATGTGATTATATTGAGTAGTGTTTTGCAAAGTGTGGTGGGTAAAACCGCAGTCCTATACAAATTTATAAAAAAAAGAAATTTCAAAAATGTATATTTGCATACACTAGTGTCCAAAGAAAATTAATACTTAAACGCAAATTCTAGTTGAACAGGTT
>JABUTP010000026.1:0-1958 GCA_021443625.1 Bacteroidales bacterium
TGGTGTGAAAAGCCTATGACCCGTACCATCGGGGAGGGCAAGAGGGTTGTGGAGGCGATGAAACGCTACAATACCATCTTCCGTCTCAACACCTGGTTCCGTTTCACCGATACTTTCTATGGTTTGGGGACAACCGTACACCCCCTCAAGAAACTCGTTCAGAGCGGTCTTCTGGGATGGCCTCTGAAGGTTACCATCTCCAAGCACACCGGTTTCGACTGGAAGTTCTTCTGGGTTGGAAAGGAGCATCTGGACCCTATGCCGGTGCCCGCAGAGCTCGACTACGACATGTGGTTGGGCCCGGCCCCCTACAAGCCCTATAACCCCCACCGCGTGCACAGCACCTTCCGTGGCTACTGGGATTACGACGGCGGCGGACTGGGCGATATGGGCCAGCACTATATCGACCCCGTGCAGTACCTCCTCGACAAGGACAATGAGAGTCCCGTCAAAGTTGAGGTGGACGCTCCCCAGCAGCATTACGATGCAGTGGGAACCTGGCGCGAAATCAAATACACCTACGCCGACGGCTGTCAGATTATCCTCTGGGGAGGCGATTACGGCAACCCCGACACCCCCTACATCGAAGGCCCCAACGGCAAGGTATATAACAACTTCGTGTGCGACATCCCCAACTGGCGTCAGAAACTCGCAGAGTTCCCCGACCCGCTGCCTCAGCAGACCGATTTCTTCGAATGTGTCCGCAGCCGCAAGAAATTCGCCCTCAACGAGCAGAACGGCCACCGCAGCAGCACCATCGTGAACCTGGGTACCGTGGCTCTCCAGCTCGGGCGCACGCTCCACTTCGATTCGGACAAGCAGCTTTTCATAGGCGACGATGCGGCCAACAACCTTCTGGACCAGCCTCAGCGCGCTCCCTGGAAACTTTAATGAACAAGTAGTTACGGAGGATTTTTTATGAAGAATATCAGAAAATATATCGTTTCGGCCGCTCTGCTGGCTGTATTATCGTTAAGTGCGTTCGCCCAGAGCACACAACGCTCGGCGGCAACCGTGGTCGGGGATGCACTCCACCAGTTCCCCGCAACAAGTATGGTCAAGGCCGACCAGCTGGCTACGGAACTTCTCTCGACCGGCAAGGAAGGGCTGGACCTTCTCAACTCGATGTTTGTGCGTCAGGACGACTCAATGGTGTCGGTGGAATATGCCCTCACCGCCCTGGTGGCCAAGGCTACCGAGGTGGGAGGTGAGCAGAAAGTCCTGGTGGCAGACCTTCTCAAAGGGTATGCAGACGCAGCGCAGGACGCCACAGTCAAACAGTATTATGTCCGCCAGCTGATGGTTCTCGGAGTCAATTACGAGAACAAGAACACCACTGTGGTTTCGGAATTGGACAATGGGACCGCTCCCCTTTCCGTGAAAGAGTTCTCAAAGGTCATGAAGACGGGCGACCGCAAAGCCGTCTTTGACGCCCTGTACCGCATCGAGGACGCTTCGGCAGCCGTTCCCGCAGTCATCTCGGCTCTCAAGTCGGCTTCTGGTGACGAAACCGTGGCTGACCTCGTGTGGTGGCTCGGCGAACAGAAATACGACGGAGCCACCGATATGTTGTCGCAGTACCTTGCTTCTCCCAACGCCGCCATCCGCGAGGAGGCCGCCTGGGCTCTGGTCAAATCGGGCGACAAGAATGCCGCCTCTCTCATAGCAACTATGCTCGAGGGGGACGAAAGCGACGTGCAGGTTGCTCTGGAATGCCTTAAAAGTTGCGCGGGAGATGTTGCCGGCGTGGTTGCCCCCCACTACCAGAATGTGTCCGCAGCCGGGCAGAAGGCCATCGTGAACCTTCTGGGACAGAGGAATTCCGTGATTTGGAAGGATATCGTGTATGACGCCCTCTTCTCAGAAGATGCCGCCCTCTCCAAGGCTGCCGCAGAGGCGCTTCCCAACGTGGTTGAAAACAGTGATATAATAAAACTCTACACCCTTCTCGAAAGCAG
>JABUTP010000026.1:1966-6382 GCA_021443625.1 Bacteroidales bacterium
AGAGAGCGAAGCTTACCGCACCGCCATCCTTTCGGCGCTTTCCAACAAGACCGACGGGGAGAAATATGACCTGCTGGTGGCCCGCAAGAGCATTGTTCCCGCAAGTCAGGAATATCTCTACTGGCCTATGGTGCTGAAGGTGGCAAGCCCGTCGCAGATTCTGGCAATCTGCGAAGCCAACGCCGACAACGGCGAACTGGTCGGCAGCGCCATCTCGGCTTACCTGAAGACCGTCTATGAAGGAACCTTCGCTGATGCGCAGAAGCTGTTGTGGTACAGAGCCATTATGGACTATGCCCAGACCGATGCCCAGAAGGTTGCCATTCTCCAGAAGGTCGGCACAACCTCGGCTTTCCAGGGAATTTTCTTCGCAGCGGAATATCTTGACGACCCCGCCACACAGCAGGCTGCCGCCATTGCCCTCCGCCGCATCGTCATCAGCAACCCCTCTTACTACGGCCCCGAAATCACCGCCCTTATGCAGCGCATCCGTACCATCAGCACCGGACGTGATTTCATTTATGACCAGCAGCTGATAGACACCTATCTCGAGAAAGCGCACGACGACGAAGGATACGTCTCCCTGTTCGATGGCGAGACTCTGGCAGGATGGCAGGGAATGGTCGGTGACGGAAACCCCTATTACAGATACGGCCTTTCGGCAGAGAAACTGGCCCGCGAGCAGAGTGAGGCCAATCTCCGTATGGCAGCCAACTGGGTGGCCAGGGATGGTGAAATCCAATATGTGGGGACAGGTTTCGACAACCTTTGCTCCGCAAAGAAATATGCAGACTTCGAGATGTACGTCGATTGGAAGATTTATCCCGGCCAGCCCGACGGCGACGCCGGCATCTATCTCCGCTCGTCTCCGCAGGTTCAGATTTGGGACACCGCCCGCACCTGGGTGGGCGCAGAGGTTGGTTCCGGCGGTCTCTACAACAACCAGTTGACCGAGAGCAAGCCCCTTATGGTGGCCGACAATCCCGTGGGCGAATGGAACACCTTCTACATCAAGATGGTGGGCGAGAGAGTGACCGTATGGCTCAATGGCCAGCTGGTTACCGACCAGATTGTAATGGAAAACTACTGGGACCGCAGCCAGCCCATCCTTCCCGAGGAATTCATCGAACTGCAGGCCCACGGCAGCAAGATTGGCTACCGCAACATCCATATCCACGAATTCCCCACTCCCGTCTATGCCGAACTCAGCGACGAGGAGAAAGCCGAAGGCTTCGAACTCCTTTTTGACGGCCGCACCCTCGAGAAATGGCAGGGTAACAAGGTTGACTACAACGTGGTGGCAGGAGAGATTGCAGTTGAGTCGCGCAGCCGCGGAGGGTCGTGGATCGGTGACCTCTACACAGTCGAAGAGTTCGCCGATTTCGTGTTCCGCTTCGAGTTCAAGCTCACCAAGGGCGCCAACAACGGCGTGGGTGTAAGGGCTCCCGGAACCGGCGATGCTGCCTACGAAGGGTGTGAAGTCCAGATTCTCGACCATTTCGACGATATCTATCAGCCCTGGCTCAAAGACTACCAGTATCACGGTTCGGTCTATGGCATCATTCCGGCAGACTGGTCGGAAGACGTTTTCCGCCCCGTGGGCGAATGGAACAGCGAGGAGATTTATATGAAAGGCTCCTATGTCAGGGTAACCCTCAACGGTAAAGTGATTACCGAGGGTGACCTCAAGGAGGCATCAAAGGACGGAACCATCGACGGCAAGGAGCATCCCGGTCTGGCCCGCACATCGGGACACATCGGTTTCCTCGGTCACGGTGACAACCTCTGGCTTCGCAATATCCGCGTCAAACGTTTGTAAATCATATTCAACATCAAAACTAATACTATTATGAGCAAGAACATTTCAAGAAGATCTTTTCTCCAGAGAAGTGCTATGGCAGCTGCCGGAGCAGCTCTTGCCACTACTCCAATGTGGACGGCTTCCGCCGCTGAACCCGCAAAGAAGAAGAAAAAAGAGGCTGCTACCGACCGCCTCAACATCGTAGGAGTCGGCATCGGAGGCCGTGGTGCAGCCGATATCGATGCGATGGCTTCCCAGAACATCGTGGCTCTCTGCGACTGCGACTGGAACTATGCCGCAGCCGAGATGGAGAAGTACCCCAATGCCAAGAAATACAAGGACTATCGCAAGATGTTCGATGAGATTGGCAACGAGTTTGACGCTGTTGTAGTGGGAACGGCAGACCACACCCACGCATGTATCGCCGCTGCCGCCCTTGCAATGGGCAAGCACGTGTATTGCGAGAAACCCCTTACACACACCGTGTACGAGACCCGTCTGCTTACCAAACTTGCCGCTTCGCAGAAAGTGGCTACCCAGATGGGTAACCAGGGTGCTTCCCTCAATACCACCAGGGCCATCATCGAGGCCATTCAAGGCGGTCTCATCGGAGAGGTGACCCGTGTGGATGCCTTCACCGATCGTCCCATCTGGCCACAGGGTCTGGAAACTCCCGCAGGAGTGGATCCCATTCCCGACACTCTGGACTGGGACCTCTTCATAGGCCCCGCCAAGTATCGTCCTTTCAATACTATTTATCACCCCTGGAACTGGCGCGGCTGGTGGGACTTCGGAACAGGTGCCCTCGGAGATATGGCCTGCCACATAATGCAGCCCATCGTTGACGCACTCAAACTCGGTTCTCCCATCTCCTGCCAGGGCAGCTCCACCAACCTTATGGTTGACTGCGCCCCCAACGCCCAGATTGTGAAGTTCAAATTCCCCGCCCGCGACAATATGCCCAAGGTGGCCATGCCCGCAGTTGAGGTTACCTGGTACGACGGCGGTCTCAAGCCCGAATTCCCTCAGGGATGGCCTCTCGGCAAGGATATGAACCACAGCGGTGGTGCCTGCATCTTCTATGGCTCGAAGGATGTTCTCATCTGCGGCTGCTACGGCACAAATCCCTGGCTCCTCTCGGGCAGGACAATCCCCGCACCTTCCACCACACGTGAAGTAGAGGGCGAAGACCATCAGATGGACTTCGTTCGCGCCTGCAAGGAGTCTGCCGACAACAGAATTCTTACCAAATCCGATTTCAGTTCAGCCGGTCCCCTCAACGAAATGGTTGTCATGGGTGTGCTCGCAGTGCGTCTGCAGGGCTTGAACCGCGAACTTATGTGGGACGGCAAGAATATGAAATTCACCAATATCGGCGACAACGAGAACCTCACCTTCAAGGTTAAGGACGGCTTCTCGGTTCACGATGGCCACCCCACGTTCAAGAACACCTACACCGATCCCATCAATGCTCAGGCATTTGCAGCAGAACTCATCAAACACACCTATCGTGAAGGATACGACCTTCCCGCAATGCCCCTTTAATCAACATTAATAGAAAACAATCATGAAAAAACTTTTCACACTGGCAGCAGCCTGCCTTGCGATACTCTCTGTTTCATCCTGCAAATGCGGTAAGAAGGTCCAGCAGGACGCCGCTGCAGACGACGCCGTAGCCATCTTCGACGGCGAGACTTTCGAAGGATGGCGCGGTTACGGCAAAGACCACGTTCCCGCAGCGTGGACCATCGAGGACGGTTGCCTCAAGATCAACGGTTCCGGTCGCGGTGAGGCCGGCGCAGTTGACGGCGGCGACATCATCTATACCACCGAATACGGCAATTTCGAACTTTCTCTGGAATGGAAGGTGGCCAAGGGTTCCAACTCGGGTATCTTCTATCTTGGTAAGGAACTCCAGAGAGAGGACGGTTCATTCCTTCCCATCTTCTTCTCGGCTCCCGAATATCAGATTCTCGACAATGAGAACCACCCCGATGCACAACTCGGCGAGAACGGCAACCGTCAGTCGGCTTCGCTCTACGATATGATTCCCGCAGTTCCCCAGAACTCCAAGCCTTACGGCGAGTGGAACACTGCCAAGATTATCGTTTACAAGGGTACCGTAATCCACTTCCAGAACGACGAGAAGGTTCTCGAATATCACCTCTGGACCGACGAATGGAAAGCTATGGTTGACAACTGCAAGTTCTCAGAGGAGCATTGCCCCGAGGCATATCCCCATATGCTCAACGTGGGTGGCGAGAACGGCAAGGGTTACATCGGCCTCCAGGATCATGGCGACGATGTATGGTACCGCAACATCAAAGTTAAAGTTCTCGACTGATGAAGAGAATTCTCATAGCAGCGCTCGGCTTCATTGTCCTGTTTACGAGTGTCGGTTGTGACAAGAAAAACAACTATGTGGGACTCCAGCTTTACTCCGTAAGGCAATACATGGAGCCGCTGCCCGACGCTCTGCAGAAGGTTGCCGGCGCAGGGTATAAGTTTGTGGAACTTGCCAGCTATGATGCCGGCAAGTTCTACGGACAGACCCCGGCCGAATTCAAGGCTTTGGCCAAAGCTGCCGGTCTGGATGTCCTTTGCTCCCATACGGG
>JABUTP010000026.1:6399-17121 GCA_021443625.1 Bacteroidales bacterium
TTTCCCATCAGGAGTGCATCGATTGGTGGAAGGAGGCCGTGGATGCCCACGCTGCCGCAGGTTGCATCGCCATCGTTGCGCCTGGTATGGGATATGAAGCTTTCCAGTCCCCTGCGGGATTGCAGGCATATTGCGACCTTTACAACGAGGTCGGCGAGATGTGTGCAGCCAAGGGGATGAAGTTCGGCTATCACAACCACCATTCGGAGTTCACAACGCTGTTTGTGCTTCAGGACGGCAGCCGCATATCGGTGTATGACTATATGCTTCAGAATACCGACCCCGAAAAGGTTTTCTTCCAGCTTGACCTTTACTGGTGCTGGCGTGCGGGAGAAAATCCCGTGGAGGTGATCAAGGCGAACCCCGGCAGGTTCTTCCTGTGGCACGTGAAAGACGAGGTTGAGGTGGGGGCTTCCGGCCAGATAGATTTTCCCGAAATCTACAAGTATGCCAAACTCTCCGGTATGAAATACCAGATTGTGGAGCAGGAGGCCTATGCCGAAGGTGCCGACCCTTTCGAAAGTGTCAAAGTTTCCTGCGACTATGTCAAGACAATGAGGCCGCAGTAATGATTCTCATATAAAAGTAAAACGGGCAGCCCGAAAAGGTTGCCCGTTTTATTTATGTGAACAATGGGTTGTTACTCCTGAATTGCAGCTATGCCGGGGAGAACCTTCCCTTCGAGATACTCGAGCATTGCACCACCGCCGGTGGAAACGTAACTTACCTTGTCGGCATAACCCATCTGGGTTACGGCTGCCACTGAGTCACCGCCGCCTACCAGAGTGAAGGCGCCCTTTTCGGTAACGTCTTTGAGGAAACCTGCAATGGCGTTGGTTCCCTTGGCGAAGTTGGGCATTTCAAATACTCCCACGGGGCCGTTCCAAAGCACTGTCTTGGAGTTCATGATGACCTCTTTGAACTCTTCCACCGCTTCGGGAGAAGCATCCACGCCTTCGTAACCGTCGGGAATGTTGTCCGAAGGGCAGATAAGGGTGTTGGCGTCGTTGCTGAAGCTGTCGGCAGCCACAACGCTCTTGGAGAGATAGAGTTTGACACCTTTCTCCTTGGCCACCTTCATCACGTTCAAGGCAACGTCAATCTGGTCGTCTTCGCACAGGGAGTTGCCAATCTTGCCGCCGAGGGCTTTCTTGAAGGTATAGACCATACCGCCGCCGATGATGAGGTTGTCGGCCAGGTCGAGGATATGCTCGATGATGCCGATCTTTGAGGAAACCTTGCTGCCGCCGATGATGGCAGTGAGGGGACGCTCGGGGGTCTCAAGCACTTTGCCGATGGCTTTGATTTCCCCTTCCATAACATAACCGAACATCTTGTCCTGAGGGAAGTATTCGGCGATGAGGGCTGTGGAAGCGTGGGCACGGTGGGCTGTGCCGAAAGCGTCGTTGATATAGCAATCTGCGTAGGATGCGAGTTTCTTTACGAATTCCTTCTGGCTGGCCTTCACGACAGCCTTGGCGGCCTTCTTCTCTTCGTCGGTTGCATCTGCGGCAAGTCCTCTGGGCTTGCCCTCTTCCTCTGCGTAGAAACGGAGGTTTTCGAGAAGGAGGACATCTCCGGGTTTGAGGGCTGCAGCCTGGGCGTCAGCTTTCTGGCAGTCTTCTGCAAACTGGATTTTTGCACCGAGTTTGTTCTCTACGTGGGAGATGATGTGTTTGAGAGAGAATTTCTCGTCAACTCCCTTGGGTCTGCCGAGGTGGGACATGATGATGAGCGACCCTCCCTTTTCGAGAACTTTCTTGAGGGTGGGAAGCGCAGCACGGATACGGGTATCATCGGTGATTTCGAATTTCTCATTGAGGGGAACGTTGAAATCTACCCTGACGATGGCTCTCTTTCCGGTGAAATCGTAAGTGGAAATGTTTTGCATAATATTTTAATGAATCGTTATTGTCGCAAATAAAGGCGAAATCGTTGCAAATTTAATAATTTTTAGAAGCAAATCAAAGATTTACACGCGAATAAACGCTCAAAGGGAGCATTTTGCCATAATGGTCGGAGAGGGCGAGTTCGCCGTACTGCAGCCGGGCGGCGGGATGTATTTTGGACGCCAGCGCGCTGCGCACGATGGTGTCGCCCAGCAGGGCGCTGTAACCGTTGGAATAGAGGTTCAGCACCATAAAACTGTTTTTCGGGGCCAGCAGTTCTCCAACGAGACTCAGCATATCGTAGAGGCAGTCGTCAAGTTTCCATTTTTCCCCGTCGGGGCCGTGGCCGTATGCGGGGGGATCCAGAATTATTCCCTGGTAGGTGTTGCCCCTGCGTACCTCCCTCCGTACAAATTTGAGGGCATCTTCGACAACCCAGCGGATATTGTCCAGCCGGCTGATTTCCATATTGCCGCGGGCCCACGTCACAACCTGCTTCACCGAATCGAGATGGGTGACGTCGGCTCCCGCCTTGCGGGCTGCGAGCGAGGCTCCTCCGGTGTAGGCAAACAGGTTCAGCACCTTCACCGGCCTGTCGGGCGACTTCTCCACGAGAGAGCGGGTGTTGTCGTAGATGTATTCCCAGTTGGGGGCCTGTTCGGGGAAGCATCCCACGTGTTTGAACGAGGTAAGGCCCATCCTCAACGAAAAGCCGAGGGGATGGTAGGTTATGGGCCATTGTTCCTGCATCGGCTTGAGCATCCGCCAGGTGCCGCTGTCTTCCTTGCCGCTGCGTCCGAAACTTCCCCCTGGAATGAACTCCGTGTGGGCAAGATGCTTCCAATCGCCCTCCGAAAGACTCTTTTTCCAAAGGGCCTTGGGTTCGGGACGGATGGTGACATAGCGCCCCCAACGCTCCAGTTTCGAGAAATCGCCGCTGTCGAGAAGTTCGTAGTCCTTCCACTCGGTTGAAGGGGTTTCGATATACATAGGGGTTACTGTTTCTTTGTTTTCTTGGTCTGCGACGGCTGTCCGGAACTCTTTTGAGAAACGGGTTTGGGCTCGAGCGAGGTGGGTACCTTGTATTTATAGCTAAGCACCAGGATTATCACTCCGGCCACAATGAAGGGCAGGCTCAGAATCTGTCCCATATTGATGGCCATTCCGTTTTCGAAATCCACCTGGTCGTTCTTGATGAACTCAATGATGAACCTCATTCCGAAAAGAACTATAAGGAATACACCGAAAATCCAACCCTGATAAACCTTCTTGTCCTTTTTGAAATAAACCCAGAGCAATACCAGTCCGAGCAGGAGATAACTCAGCGCCTCATATATCTGGGTGGGGTGGCAGGCGGCTCCCCCTTCGGGGAAGACCGACGGGCCGTATTCGCTCACCCACTGTGCGCTGCGGACAAACTTGAATCCCCAGGGCAGGGAGGTGGCTCCGCCGAATATCTCGGAGTTGAAAAGGTTTCCCATACGGATGCAGGCACCCGCAAAGCAGACTGTGATGGCGATGCGCTCAAACACCCACATAGCGTTGAATCCCCCTTTCTTTCCGTACTTGCGGGCATACCAGAAAATACCCAACACGAGGGCAATGGCTCCGCCGTGGCTGGCAAGCCCTCCGTGCCACACCTTCAGAATCTCGCCGGGGTGGCTGAGGTAATACTGGGGTTCGTAAAAGAGGCAATGGCCGAGCCGGGCCCCCACGATGGTGCAGATGAGCATTGTGTAGAGCAACGGCTCCAGAAGCTCTTTGTCCACCCCCTCCTTGTCGCAGAATTTGGTAAAGAGCCAGTAGCCCAGAGGGAAGCCGGCCACAAAAAGGAGGGAGTACCATCTCAGAACAATCGGTCCCAGTTGACAGATAACGGGATTGACGTTCCAGGTTATTGACAGGAGTTGAAACATAGGCGGTTAGAGCTTTGTTATGAGATTGCGGTCGCCGAGACCGTTGTCGATGCGGGCGGTACCCGGCCAGAACTTGTTGTTGCGTATCCATTCGAGAGGGAATGCGGCCTCACTGCGGGTGTAGGGGTGGTTCCACTCGTCGCCGCAAACCTCGTTGGCAGCGTGAGGGGCCATCCGGAGCGGATTGTCCTCCTTGTCCAATTCGCCGGAGGCAATGCGGCGGCACTCGTCAAGGATGTATTTCAATGTCTCGACGAAGCGGTCCATCTCCTCTTTGGATTCACTCTCGGTAGGCTCCACCATAAGTGTTTCGTGTACGGGGAAGCTCAGGGTGGGGGCGTGGAAGCCGAAGTCCATCAACCTCTTTGCGATGTCGGTGGCATCCACTCCGTATTCGGCCTTGAAATGGCGCAGGTCAATGATGCATTCGTGTGCAACCCTTCCCGTTGCCCCCGTGTAGAGGGTGCTGAAGTCGGGCTGGAGCATAGCCGACATATAGTTGGCGTTGAGGATGGCTATCTGGGAAGCCCTGCGGAGGCCGTCGGGTCCCAGAAGCTTGATGTAGGCGTGGGTGATGATGAGAAGCAGGGGGCTGCCGTAGGGGGCTGCGCCTACTGCCGTCATTCCCGCTCCGCCGCACTCGGGAACGATGGGGTGTCCGGGGAGATAGGGGGAGAGGGTCTTTCCGGCGCAGATGGGGCCGACTCCCGGGCCGCCTCCTCCGTGAGGCATTGCAAAGGTTTTGTGCAGGTTGAGGTGGCAGATGTCGGCACCTATCAGACCGGGGCTGGTGAGGCCGACCTGTGCGTTCATATTGGCGCCGTCCATATAAACCATACCGCCGAATTCGTGGATGATGTCCATTATTTCGCGGATGCGCACTTCAAAAACGCCATGGGTCGAAGGGTAGGTAATCATCATACCGGCGAGGTTTTCGCCCGCCTTCTCGGCTTTTTCGCGGAGTTCCTCAACGTGGATGTTTCCGCATTCATCGCAACTTACGGTTTCAATGGTGAAGCCCGCCATCGCAGCCGAAGCGGGGTTGGTGCCGTGGGCGGAGGTGGGGATCAGCATGATGTTGCGCCCCGTCTGGCCGGTGGCCCTGAAATAGTTGCGGATGGTGATAAGTCCCGCATATTCGCCGGCAGCACCGCTGTTGGGCTGGAGGGAGCATTTCTCGAAACCGGTGATTACCGCCAGGTCGTGTTCGATGTCATTGACTATCTGCAGCGAGCCGGCAACCTGGTTGGCGGGTGCGTAGGGGTGGACATTTCCGAATTCAGCCCAGCTCAGGGGGAGCATCTCGACGGCGGCGTTGAGTTTCATCGTGCAGCTTCCCAGAGGAATCATCGAGTGTGCCAGCGAAATGTCCTTGCGCTCGAGCGACTTGATGTAGCGCATCATCTCGGTTTCGCTGTGGTATTTGTTGAAAATATCTTCCACGAGAATGGGGGTCTGGCGTGCCATTGCTTCCGAAGCCGTACAGTCGGTTTCGGTAATCCTTATCTGGAATATCTCAGAGATGGCGTCGATATCCTTCCGGCACGAGAGTTCGTCGAAACTCATCCGGATGGTTCCCTCGTCGGGATAGAAGAAGTTCATCCCGTTTTCGATGGCACGCGAGCGGATGGCCTCCACGTTGGGAGCCTTGATTTCGATGGTGTCGAAGAAATTCTTGTTTACGATGGTGTAGCCGTTGCGTTCCAGGGCGGCAGCCGTGATATGGGCATAGCGGCAGGCATTCTCGGCAATCTCGCGGATTCCCTCGGGACCATACCATACGGCGTACATACCGGTCATCGTGGCCATCAGTGCAGATGCTGTGCAGATGTTGGAAGTGGCGCGTTCCCTCTTGATGTGCTGTTCGCGGGTTTGAAGGGCAAGCCTGTAGCCCTTGCCGCCGAGGCGGTCATAGGAGAGACCGATGATACGTCCCGGAAGGTTTCTCTTGAACTCGTCGCGGGTAGCCATGAATCCTGCGGTGGGGCCTCCGAATCCCATCGGAAGGCCGAAACGCTGGGCGCTGCCGACGGCAATGTCAGCACCCCAGGCGGCGGGTTCCTTGAAGAGGGCAAGGGAGAGAAGGTCGCAATAGGCGGTTACGAGGACTCCGCGTTCGTGGGCCTTTTCGCAGAAAGGAGCGTAGTCGTTCACCGAACCGTCGGCACCGGGGTATTGCAGGATGGCGCCGAAGCAGCGTTCCTTGATAATCCAGTTGGCACTGTCGCCAAGTTCAATCTCTATGTTGAGGGCCTCTGCGCGGGTCTTTACAACCGAAAGGACGTGAGGGAAGATGTTCCGGTCGATGAAGAGCAGGTTCTTGCCCGCAGCGCGCGCCTCTTTGCCGCGGAGTTCATACATCATACGCATGGCCTCGGCCACTGCGGTGGCATCGTCGAGCATCGAGCAGTTGGAAAGACTGAAACCCGTCAGGGACGAAATCATAGTCTGGAAAACCATCAGCGCCTCCAGCCGCCCCTGGGAAATCTCTGCCTGGTAGGGGGTGTATGAGGTGTACCACGCCGGATTTTCAAATATGTTTCTCAGGATGACCGAAGGGGTTGAGGTTCCGTACCAGCCCATTCCTATCATTGAGCGGAAAGGGATGTTGCGTGCGGCAATCTGTTTGAGCAGGGCAAGGTATTCACTCTCGCTCAGGGCCTCGTCCAGAGCCATTCTTTCGTTGGTGAGAATGTCGTGGGGAACAGTCTGCTGCACGAGTTCCTCGAGCGAAGATGCTCCCACAACCTTTAGCATTTCTGAAACCTGCGCCTCGCGCGGGCCATTGTGTCTGTCGGCAAATGTGTATTTCATAATGTGGTTCTGTAATTATTTCTATATTTTGTTTCTCTCCATATCGAGCCGGAGAAATATGAAAATCATTGATGTAAAGGCGATGAGGGATGATCCTCCGTAACTTACAAGCGGCAGGGGGATGCCGATGACGGGCATCAGCTTGATGGTCATGCCTATGTTGATGACGACGTGCATTGCGATGCACATCGCCGTGCAGTAGCCGAAAATCCGCGCAAAGCGGTCCTTGTTCCGGTCGGCAAGGAGCAGAATCCTCGAAATCATGAAGAAGTAGATGACCAGGAGGGCAATCGAGCCCACGAAACCCCACTCCTCTCCCACGGTGCAGAATATGAAATCGGTCTCCTGTTCGGGAATGTATCCGAATTTGGTCTGTGTTCCACCTAAGAAACCTTTGCCTAAGAAACCTCCCGAGCCTATGGCAATCATCGACTGGTGGACATTGTACCCGTCCCCCTTGGGGTCATCGACCTTGCCCAGCAGTACATTTATGCGCCCCTGCTGGTATTCGGGAAGTTTTTCAAAGCAGATGTCCACCGCCACTGCCACCAGCACGGCCGCGCAGAGGGCGAGCAGGGCGTTCCTTACGAAACTGTTGCGGGAGGACTTTATGAAACTTCTCAGTACCAGGATAACGGAGGTCAGGACGGTGAGTCCTCCCGCGATGATGCTGATGTCGGGGAGGGACAATGCGGCAACGGCCTCAATTTCGAAAACCTTGGGGAGAAAAGTGAGGGCGGTGACAGACAGGGCGGCCACAAGAATCCAGGCAATGATGCGTCCCCTGTGGAATCCGAGAATCAGGAAGAACACCCCGATGGACACCACTTCGGCGACAAACGGGGAATATATCAGGGTAAGGAGTGCCACAAAGATAATGAATGCCCCCAGGGCGATGACCCAGCCCGACATCCCCTCGCGGTAAAGGACCACCAGCAGTCCCATGAACACGATGACCGAGCCGGTCTCCCCCTCCAGAAGAATCAGCAGGGCGGGGATTCCGACAAGAGCCGCCACTTTCAGGTAGTCGGAGGTGGTTTTGAGAGAAAAGCCGTACCGCCCCATAAGGGTCGCCAAAGCCAGCGAGATGGTTATCTTGGCAAGTTCGGCGGGTTGAAGGGCAAAGGAGCCCACACCCAGCCACGAGCGGG
Organism: Bacteroidales bacterium; assembly: GCA_021443625.1. Lineage (GTDB taxonomy): Bacteria > Bacteroidota > Bacteroidia > Bacteroidales > UBA932 > Equibacterium. Next base: position 14,170 of record JABUTP010000026.1, read on the forward strand.
AGCCGTTGACATTCTTCCCCACGAAAATGACCGCCAGCAGCAACAGTATTTCCACTCCGTAAAGGAACCAGGCCGTGCCGTTCCAGATTCGGGCGGGGATGACCTTGAGTATGCAGAAAGCCAGCGCCACAGAGATGCATATCCAGATGAACTGCTTGCCGTACTGCATGCTGAAGTCGAAGATGTTGGTGTTGTCGCCGCGGAGGGCAGAGAAAATGTTCATCCACCCGAAGAGGATTAGCACGAGGTAGCACACTGCCAGCGGCCAGTCAAGTTTCCGTATGATTCCTTTCTCTCTCATCTCTTTTTCTTTTTGACTTTGACCTTATGCAGCAGATTTCCTTCCATCACCCGACGCTCCAAATCCTTGCGGGTACCCGGGGCGATTTCGCCGTTGAGGTATTTTTCCACTATGAGGGAGGCTATGGGGGCGGCCCAGGTTGCCCCGAATCCGCCGTTTTCGATATATGCGGCCACTGCAATCTTCGGGTTGTCCTTGGGGGCGAAGCAGACGAAAACGGAGTGGTCGTCACCGTGGGGATTCTGCGCCGTACCGGTCTTTCCGCACATCTCCACCCCGGGAATCTGCGAGATGTGGCTGGTGCCTCCCGCTCCATAGACCGATTGGTTCATCCCCTCCACAATGTAGGGGAACCAGCAGGTATCCACTTTGGTATAGTGTCTTTCCAGATATTTGGGGTCGATGGGGTAGTCGGGGTCGTCCTTTATCATATGCGGGATATAGTAATATCCGCGGTTGGCAATGGTGGCGCACAGGTTGGCGAGGTGGAGGGGGGTGCAGCCGAGTTCCCCCTGTCCGATGGAGAGGGAGATGATGGAGAGAGACCTCCAGTGCCCCTTGCCGTGCAGTTTGTTGTAGGTTTTGATGGTGGGGACATTCCCTCCGAGTTCGTAGGGGACGTCGCTCCCCAGTTTTGTTCCGAAACCGAAACTGGTCACATAATCCCGCCACATTTCAAACGACTCCTCAATGTTGTCGTATTTTTTGTTGTCCAGAATGGAACGCAGCACATAACAATAATATGCATTGCAGGACATCGCCACCGACTGGGTAAGGTTGATGGGGGAGGGATGGTTGTGGCAGCCGACGTGAACCCCGCCGAAGGTGTAGCCGCGGCTGCAGGAGTACATCGTGTTCGGGGTAAGGACTCCTTCCTGGAGACCTATCAGCCCGTTGACCAGCTTGAAGACGGAGCCGGGGGGCTGCGCCGACTGGACGGTGCGGTTGAACATCGGGTTGTAGGGATTTTCGCTGATTTCCCTGTAGTATTTGCTGATTTCGGCAAGTTGCGAGACGTCGATGCCGGGGCTCGATATCATCGTGAGAATCTCTCCGGTGGAGGGTTCTATGGCAACTACCGAACCCACCTTGTTCTTCATTAGAAGTTCTCCGTAAGATTGGATGTCGGCGTCGATGGTGGTGGTGATATCGTTTCCCGCCACTGCCAGGGAGTCGTAGAGTCCGTCCTTGTAGCGCCCGCGGTTGCGTCCCGCAGCGTCACGGAAGTAGATGGTGTAGCCCTTTTTGCCGGCAAGGCGCTCCTCGTATGCCCTTTCGATTCCGGTTTTGCCGGCATAGTCGCCCGGGCGGTAGCCGGGGTGCTTGTCGATGTAGGCCCTGTCAACTTCCGACACGTAACCGATGAGATTGCCTCCGGCGTTGATGGGGTAGATGCGGGCGGTGCGGGTTACGGCGTTGAAGCCGGGAAAGCGGTCGGAGCGTTCGGCAAAGCGGTTGTACTGTTCGCTGCTGACGTGCCTGAGAAGGGGCATCGCCCCATAGCCCACCTTGCGGGAGTTCTCCTTCCAGTATGCGAAACGTTCTTCGATGAAACTCCGCTCTATGCCGAAAATGTCGCAGAGCGCCGTGGTGTCAAACTCCGTGACGGTGCGGGGGGTGACCATCAGGTCATATATGAGTTTGTTTTCGACAATGGTTTTGCCGCTACGGTCAAGGATTCTGCCGCGGGCGGGATAGACCGTCTCGTAGCGCATGGCGTTGTTGCGGGCGTCCAGGGTGTAGGATTCGTCCAGAATCTGAATTTTGAACAGCCTTATGCCCAGCACCACGAAGACAAGTGCCACCACCGTCAGAATTATTTCACGCTTGCCGAAGTTCATCTGTCATCTGTTGTTGAATAGCGACCAATCGACAAGGAGAATCACCGCCAGACTTGTCAGGACATCGAAGGCCAGGCGGGATAGGGAGGTGACGAACGTTCGGGCCGTAAGGCCGTCAAACGATATGTAGAACGCAAAATAGACGATAAGTATCAGTCCGAAATAGCGGAGATGCACCCAGAGGCTGCTTTCGCCCATCGAAGGGATGAACTTCTTGCTGTAATTGTTTTTGTTGAATATGGGGTAGAACAGGGGGCGGGCCACCACTGCGGTGAGAACGGCCGCACCGGCGTTCAGCCCCATCACACCGTCGGACAGCAGATCCACGGCCAGTCCCATTGCGAAGGCCTCCAGCATTGAGAGCCAGGCGGGCTGCTCAAGCGGCAGGTAGGCGATGAGCAGGGGGAGCAGGCATATATATACCATCGGCCCCAGATTGACATAGTTGTTCACTATGATCTGGGTGAAAATCACCACGCAGTATATTATCCATCTTTTGGCTACGGCTGTCATATCTTCTTATCTTTTGGCTTTGCTGCTGAGATGGTTTATCTCGTCCTGCCCTATGCGGCGCGTTACATATACGTATTTCAGGTTGCGGTTGTCCTGGAAAAGGGTGACCTGCATCTCCTTGTACATTCCGCTCACTTCGCTGATGTCCTCGATGAGCCCGAGAGGGATGTCGGGAGGATAGATGGTGGAGTAACCACTGGTCTTGATGGTGTCTCCCACGGCTGCGTTGCAGGGGATGGGCACCTGCGACAGGGTGGCTCCGGTGGAGTCGTATCCGTTCCATTCGAGCAGACCGAA
>JABUTP010000027.1:0-10691 GCA_021443625.1 Bacteroidales bacterium
AAGCCAGTGCGTGGCAAGCCAGTTGAAGATGTCTGCCGTAACCGTCGCCCCACCGAAAATGTAAGTTGAAAGGATTATGATGGCGATGGGCAGAGTGTAGAGCAGGACGATGAATATGCCGAAGGCCGAAGCCAGCAGACGTCCCCTGCCCTTCTTGTTCTCCCCTTCGCCGGAATTCTGCTTCAGGAAGAAGCTTACTGTCATGGGAATCATGGGGAACACGCAAGGGGTCAGCAGAGCCACAAAACCCCAGCCGATGGCCTCGAGAATAAGGGCCCAGATAGATTTTGAAGAGGATTTTTCCTCATCGGCCGCAGCAACCTGGGCGGGAGCCTCATCGGCGGCAGCAACGGCGGCAGCTGCATCATCCGAGGCCTCATTCGCCACATCTTCCGCAACCTGTTCGGCTTCGGCAGCCACATCATTGGAGACTTCGCCTGCCTCTGCGTCAGGAGCTGCTTTGACTTCGTCCTTGGCGGCGGCCGGAGCTGCAACCTCTATCCTGACCGACAGATTCTCCTCGTCCGGAGCGATGCAACTTCCTTCGTTGCAGGCCTGCCACTCTATGGTGAAAGGTATTTCAACTGTAGATGTGACTTTTACTTTCTGGCACACTACCACGGTCTCCTCGCATATACCGATATCCATACCCCAGGTCTCGTCGAAATACTCCTTGACCTTTGACGTGATGTACGGTTTGCCCACCAGGGTAACCCCTGCGGGAGGATTCACTGTCAATGCCGTGGCATTGGGGCCGTCGTAGGGACCGAGTGCATAGATATGCCATCCCGCTTCCGTGAATGTACCGATGGCCTTGACGACATATTCGCCGTTGCCCGATTGTTCGCTTGCCCCTTTCCATGTAATCACCTTACTCTGGGCAAAAGAGATGACAGTCAACAGCAAAAAAGCCGAAACCGCCAACAATTTTTTGGTAAAACTCATTTTCAGATTAGTTTTTCGATTTGAAAACAAAAATATAAAAAGATTGTGTGTGTATGCGTGGTCAGCCGATATCTATATCCTAAACTGAATAGTTTCCGACAAAATATTCGGCATAAGTCTGCGAAACGGGGATGGGTTTGACGCTGTCGTGGTCGAGTTCGAGGAGTATGGAAGTTTTTTCCCTCCTGATGGCCTTGATTTTTGTGCCGTTGACCAGATATGAACGGTGGCAGCGGACAATGGGTGTTCCGGCCAGACTCTCCTCTATGGAGCCGGTGCTTGCCCTCAGCATGTAGAAGTTTATCACCCCTCCCTTGTCGTAATATATGATGACGTAATTGTCGTGGGACTCTATGTAATAGAGCGACTCGATGTCTGCGGTAAACCGCAATTTGCCGGCATAGTCGCTGAAATTGACGAAATGATGCATATTGATTTCCTCGGCGGCATCGGCAACTGCGCCCCCCACCGTCTGGAAAGACTGGGGTTGGGCCGGGGCTGCATTGGGAAGTGCCGGCCCCGCGTTGGCCGGAGCGTCAGAGGTGAAATCCACCCCTTCACGTAGAACCCTCGGGGTGAAATCGTGGGGATGATACGTAAAATAAACTATCAATGCGGTTTGGGGAATACCTATTATCAGCAGCGAGCAGATGGCCGCCCGGGGGAGAATATCCACCATCATCTGCATATTGTCCTGACCATATACCAGATAAATGGTATAGAAGCAATAGCATAGCGCCACCAGCAGCACCTCAGCCAACCCCCAGAGAACATATTTCAGGCGGTTGATCTCAAATTTCTCCTTGAGGCCGTTCAACACCAGACGGCATATCAGCAGGACGGCAATGGTGATGAGGTAGAAAGCGACCGTGGTCACAACGCTTTTCTGGTTGGTCAGACTGAGCCACTGCTCCTTTGCAAACGGAGCGTACAGATAGAGAAAGGGTATGGAGAAAAACAGTATGGCCACCAATGTGAGAAACATGAAGTTTCTCTCAAGGATGAACTTGTGCTGAATCTCTTTTCCGTGACTCCAATGGTTCATATCTGAATCTGACACCTTTTATATAATAGTGCGAAGTTAATAAATTCGCCACAAAATGCAAGTTTTCGCCACAAAAAGCCGCCATTCGCAACCAATAACCCACTTTTACCACATTCCAAAACAAGGATTGACGCCATGTGGCTGCGGTTTTGTACTTTTGCACATAAAATATACCACAATGAAGATTATAGGAACCGGAAGTTCACACCCCGAAAGGAAGGTCACCAATCACGACCTCGCCCAGTTTCTGGATACGAGCGACGAGTGGATTGCCACCCGGACGGGAATCCGTGAGCGCCGAATCTTGACCAAAGACAACATTACGGACCTTGCCGTGGAGGCAGCCATAGATGCGCTGAACAACTCCCAGAAGGAGCCCGGCCAGATAGACTACATCATCTGTTCGAACATCATCAACGACTATCTTACCCCCGGACTCAGCGCGATAATCCAAAGCAAAATCGGGACCCATTGTCCCTGCCTCGACATCAACACCGCCTGCACCGGTTTCGTTTATGCACTGCAGCTTGCCGAGTCGCTCCAGGTGGCCGGAATGGCAAAGAACATTCTCATCATCTGCGCCGAAGAAGTTTCCAAAATGGTCGATTGGACCGACCGAGCCTCCTGCATCCTGTTCGGTGACGCAGCGGCGGCGGCCGTCGTGGCCCCCGGCGACAATCTCATAAAGATAAAAACCGACTGCATAGACTGCGGAGACGTCATTATCAGTGGCAGCAGGCACGAGAAGACCCCGTTTGACACGGAGGGGAACGACAAATATTTCCCGCTGGCAATGAACGGCCGCGAGGTATATAAACATGCGGTGACCATTGCCACGTATAAGATTGAAAGCATCCTGAAAGAGTGCGGCATGGCGCACAGCGACATTACATATTACCTTTTGCACCAGGCCAACCTGCGCATATCGGAAGCAATCCGCACCCATATAGGCGAAGACGAGTCGAAATTCCCCTCGAACATAGAGAGTTTCGGCAATATGTCCTCGGCCGGCATTCCGTGCCTGCTGGATGACCTGAACAAGGGCGGAAAGCTCAAGGAGGGGGACAGATTGCTGCTGTGTGCATTCGGAGCGGGATTCACCACGGGAACCTGCATAATCGACTGGTAAAACGAATTAAAAAAACATAAACTACTAATACATATAACTATGTCCCACAGAGTTGTTATCACCGGCATCGGGGCCATCACCCCAGTCGGAAACACGATTCCTGAAATATGGAACAACATCAAGAACGGATACTGCGGTATTGACTACATCAAGGGTTTCGACGAATGGGATCTCCCCATCAAGGTTGCGGGCCAGCTTAAAAACTTCAATCCCGAGGAGTTCGGCATTTCCCGCAAGGAAGCCATCAAAAATGACAAGTTCTGCATCTACGCCTATGCCACCGCATATCAGGCAATGCTCGACAGCGGACTGGTTTCCGGAGAGAACATCGCCCCCGAAAGGCTCGGCGTCTATATCGGAAGCGGAATCGGCGGAATGGACACTTTTGTCAAAGAGTCCAACAAACTCTACAACGAAGGGGTGAAATTCATCTCCCCCCTCTTCATCCCCACCATCATCGCCAACATCGCCTCGGGCAACGTGGCCATCAAATACAACGCCCAGGGTCCCACCCTTCCCGTTGTCACGGCCTGCGCCACCGGTACCCACGAAATAGGTGAGGCCTACCGTGCCATCAAGCATGGCTACGCCGACGCCATCATCACCGGAGGTGCCGAGGCCACCGTCCACCCCCTCGCCATAGGAGGATTCGGCAACAGCCGCGCCCTCTCCGCCGCCGAGGATCCCAAGCAGGCATCCACCCCGTTTGACAAGCGCCGTCAGGGTTTTGTCATTGCGGAAGGTTCCGGAATGCTGATTCTTGAGGAGTATGAGCACGCCAAAGCCCGCGGGGCCCGCATTTATGCCGAAATGACCGGCTACGGCAACACCACCGACGCATACCATTACACAGCCCCCCGTCCCGACGGCTCAGCGGCCGGAAGGGCCATGAGGCTGGCTCTCGAAGAGTCCGGTTTCGACAGCGGCAAGGACACCCTCTACATCAACGCCCACGGCACATCCACCCCCCTCAACGACAAGAGCGAGACTCTGGCCATCAAGGTGGCTATGGGTGAGGAGGCCGCCCGCAAGGCGATAATCAGTTCCACAAAATCTATGACGGGCCATATGCTCGGCGCCACCGGAGCGGTTGAGGCCATCTTCGCCATCCTTGCCCTCAGGGACGGCATTGTCCCCCCCACCATCGGTTACCGCGAGCCCGACCCCGAGTGCGACCTCGACTACACCCCCAACACAGCCCGCAAGGCCGACCTAACCATTGCGATGTCCAACACCCTCGGATTCGGCGGGCACAACAGCAGCATCGCTTTCCGCAAAATAGACTAACCCGACAACAAAACATAACCATTATGTTAAGAGACGAAATAAAAACCTATCTTCCCCATCGTGAGCCGATGCTGCTCGTAGATGAGATGGAACTTGACGCCGATGGCATTGCGCACGGCAAATACCACGTCCGCGGTGACGAATTCTTCCTGCAGGGACATTTCCCCGGCAACCCCGTGGTTCCCGGAGTCATCCTGTGCGAAATCATGGGACAGGCCTGTACCCTTCTCATAGGGGACATCGTCAAAGGGAAAACCCCTCTCTACGCCGGTCTCAACAACATCAAGTTCAAGAATTCGGTAAGGCCCGGGGACACCATCGAGGTTACCTCCCACATCTCCGCCCAGAAGGGCCTGGTCTTCTTCATTGCAGCCGAAGCCAAGGTCGGAGGCAAGCTTGTATGCAAGGGGGACCTGTCCTTCATTCTCATTCCCAACGAACAACTCGAAGATAAACTTTCCAAATAAACACTACTTAAAATGAAACTTCTTGAAGGAAAAACAGCCCTCGTAACCGGTGCGGCACGAGGAATAGGCAAAGCCATCTGTCTCAAATTCGCAGCCGAAGGCGCAAACATAGCATTCACCGATCTCGAGGAGAATGAAGTCGCTCTCCAGACAATATCCGAAATCGAAGCATTGGGCGTAAAAGTGAAAATGTACGCCTCCAACGCCGCCGATTTCCAGCAGGCCCACGAAGTTGTGGAAAAAGTCGTTGCCGACTTTGGCAGGATTGACGTCCTGGTCAACAATGCGGGCATCACCCGCGACGGCCTTATGCTCCGCATGGATGAAAAACAATGGGATATGGTGCTCACCGTGAACCTCAAATCAGCATTCAACTTCATCCACGCCACAACCCCCGTCATGGCACGCCAGCGCGGCGGCAGCATCATCAACATGGCCTCGGTGGTAGGCGTGTCGGGCAATGCCGGACAGTGCAACTACTCCGCTTCCAAGGCAGGTATGATAGGTCTGGCCAAATCCATAGCCAAGGAGATGGGTCCCCGCGGCATCCGCGCCAACTGCATCGCTCCCGGATTCATCATCACCGATATGACCAAGGCCCTCAGCGACGAAGTCCGTGAAGCCTGGGTCAAGACCATCCCCCTGCGCCGTGGCGGCACCCCCGAAGATGTGGCCAACGTTGCAACCTTCCTTGCAAGCGATATGTCAAGTTATGTCAGCGGTCAGGTTATCCACTGCTGCGGAGCAATGAACTGCTAAGAAGCTTCTAAAAAAACTCTCCAAGATGAATCACACAACAGACAGGATAGTTATTACCGGTATGGGAGCCGTTACTCCCATAGGGTGCAACGTAGAGGAATATTGGAAGAACCTCATTGCCTGCAAGTCGGGCATCGGGCTCATAAGCCGTTTCCCCACCGATGACTATCCGGTAAAGGTAGCAGCCGAAGTGACAGGTTTCCAAAAAGATGCGCTTCCCAAACGGGTCAGCCGCGACAATGCCCTGTTCGCCCAGTTTGCCTATGCAGCCGCCGAAGAAGCGATTGCGCAGAGCGGCATCGACTGTGAGGCCGAAGCCAACCGGATCGGCATCACTATGGGAACCGCAATGAGCGGCGTGGCCGAGATTGCCGCCACCCAGGCGGAGATGACAGCCACCGGAACATCCAAGATAAGTCCCAAGTTTGTCCCAAAAACTTTGGGTAACATCGCTGCCGCCCAGATTGCCATCGAAAAACATCTTGGAGGCCCCTGCATGACGGTAAGCACCGCCTGCTCATCGGGAGCCGACGCCATCAAAATGGCACAGATGCTCCTTGCGGGCGGTGAAGCCGACGCAATCATAGCCGTGGGAGGAGAGAGCATACTATGTCCCGTCGTGACATCGTCGCTCTCTATGGCAAAGGCCCTCAGTACCACCGAAGATCCCACCAAGGCATGCATCCCGTTCGATATTGAAAGAAACGGTTTTGTGATGGGCGAAGGGGGCGGCGCCCTTGTGCTTGAAACCGAATCCCACGCTGTGGCGCGCGGCGCAAAAATTCTCGGAGTGGTGGTTGCGGCATCCAACAACACCGACGGTTACCACATCACCTCCCCTGCCCCCGACGGACACGGGGCAATCGGTTGTATGAGGGACGCCCTCCGCAAGGCTAACCTCCAACCTTCGGACATCGGTTACATCAATGCCCATGGCACATCCACACCGATGGGGGACACCATTGAGGCTGCGGCCATCCGCGAGGTGTTCGGCACCGGTGACTCATCCCCGCTGGTAAGTTCCACCAAAGGGGCGACCGGCCACCTGATGGGAGCCGGCGGCATCACTGAAACCATCGCCTGCCTCATGGCTTGCCGCACCGGCATCATCCCCGCCACCATCGGCACCTCCGCCATCGATCCGGCCTGCGAAGGGGTGCGGATTGTAACCGGCGGACCCGCCCGTGCAAACATCAGATATGCAATGAGCAACGCATTCGGTTTCGGTGGACAGAACTCGTCGGTCATCGTTTCAAACTACACACTATAGACAATTTATGGCCAATCTTGAATTCAAAAGGAATTTCGAAGTCGGATTTACCTACATCAGGGGATTTATGCGCAACGTGGCCCGCTACGGCAACCGCCCCGCGCTCTCTTTCCCCCAGATGGACAAATCCTGGACCTACCGCACTCTCAACAGCGACGTAAACAAACTGGCTCACGCCCTGCAGAACGATGGGGTCACCTTTGGCCAAAGTGTAATGTACCTGCTGCGCAACTGCCCGGAATTCGTATTCTGCTATCTTGCCCCGCAAAAGCTCGGCGCTGTGAACATCCCCGCAAATTTCCGCCAGGCGGCAGGCGAACTTGCCCTAAACATAGACGACTCCTGCCCTGCGGTGTTTGTATATGACTCTCTGTACTGCGATACTGTAAGCAAAGCCCTCACTATTGCCAGCCATCGCCCATTGAAGGTGATATGTGTCAACACCACCAATCTGGAGAAGGCCCCCGACGGAGAGATGTTCTACGAAGATTACGTTAACGGCTGCCCCACAGACGAGCCGGTTCCCGAAAGGGAGGTGGATATCTGGGACGAGTGTACGCGTCTCTACACCTCCGGTACCACCAGCCGTCCCAAAGGGGTGCCGCTATATTGCATCAACGAGGTCCTTTCAGCCCACGACGTGATAATGCACTACCCCTTATCTCCGGTTGACAGGACTATGAACACCACCCCCTGGTTCCACAGGGGAGGTCTCCACTCCGGAGGTCCCTGTCCCACCCTTTATGTCGGCGGCGAGGTTGTGATTCTCAGGGATTTCAATCCGACCAAATGTCTGGAATACATCGAAAAATACAGGATAACTTTCGTGACCGGAGTGCCAACGGTGCTGAATATGCTGGTCAGGGCCCGCAAACCCGAAAGCGACCTAAGTTCCCTCAAGGGAATCGTCACTATGGGCAGCCCGCTCGACCGCGCCTCCTGCATCAAATTCCAGAAAGAGCTCACTCCGAACATTTTCAACGGATACGGCACCACCGAAACCTTCTGGAATGCCTTCCTGAGGCCCTATGACCTTCCGGAACATGCCGGCTCGTGCGGCCACTCCTGCACCGACGACGACGTCAGGGTTGTGAAACTCTACCCCGACCGCCACGCAGAACCCGACGATCTGGCGGCCCAGGACGGCAGCGAAGTTGGAGAAATCATAATCCACTCTCCGGCCAAGGCGGGTATGGAATATTTCTGCAACGAGGAACTTTCTGCAGCCAAATTCCACAACGGATTCCTCTATACCGGCGACCTGGGCACCTGGGACTCCGAAGCATTCATCACGGTTGTGGGGCGCAAGGACGATATGATTGTCTCGTGCGGCGAGAACATCTATCCCACCCAGATAGAGTCGGTGCTGGAGGCAGACCCCCGCATCAGGGAAGCGTGCGTTGTCGGAGTGGCAGACCCTCTCCGTTCGCAGATAGTGGTGGCATACATTGTCCCCAACGACCCTGCGCTCACCATCGGTGACGTTGTGGAGTATATCAAATCGAGCAATATGCTCCCCATCTACAAACAGCCGAGACTCTACCGGATATGCGATTCGCTCCCCCACACCCCCACCGGCAAACTGCTGAGGCGCGATTTGCAGACCATTGCCGCCGAAGATCTGGCAGAAGGCAGACTCTCCCGTCCGTAACCTTCCATACCATAAACAAATAACAGGGGTTGACCGTCAATCAGGCCAACCCCTGTTATTATGGAGCAATCCTTGGATTACTTCTTGTACATCTCTACGTCTGCAGGGTCGAAATTCATTATGAAACTGTAATGTTTCTCGATTTCTGCCGAAATGTAGTTGACATACACCTTTGCAGACTTCTCGAAGAGTTCCGCACTGCGGGTTGCATCGACACACAGCAGATGGGCCATGAGCAGGGTTCCCGCCATTTCATATAGACGGCGGGCCATGAAGTCGAGATACTCCTGATTGCCCTTGGAGGTGACGAACTCAACTGCCTCGGCATATTTGTCGGTGAGGGCGGAAAGGCGGCTTACCAGCGGCTGCATCTGCTCGCTGTGGGGCTGGGCCTCATAGTCGCGGAGCTGTGTCAGATAGAATCCGTTGGTAACGTAACGGATGGCGGCCACCACCTGCAGCTGGGTTGTACCCTCGTAAATGGAGGTGATGCGGGCATCACGGTAGATGCGTTCGCAGGTATATTCCTTCATAAAGCCCGAACCACCGTGAATCTGGATGCAGTCGTAAGTGTTCTGGTTGGCATACTCGCTGGTCATACCCTTTGCGATGGGGGTAAGACTGTCTGCAAGGCGGGAATACTTCTTCTGCTCGGCACGTTCCTCGGCGGTGAGCTGGCGCTCGCGCTGAATGTCGTTGAGAGTCTTATATACATCCACAAAGCGGCTGGTTTCGTAAAGGACCGCACGGCTGGCATCGAGTTTGGCCTTCATCACCGAAAGGATGTCATACACTGCGGGGAAGTTCTCGATGGTCTTGCCGAACTGGGCACGGCTGGCCGAGTAATCCATGGCTTCGCGCCAGGCGCACTCCGAAATACCGGTTGACTGGGCGGCGATACCCAGACGGGCGCCGTTCATAAGGGCCATCACATATTTGATGAGTCCCAGACGGCGTTCTCCGCAGAGTTCTGCCTTGGCATTCTTGAAGGTAAGCTCGCAGGTGGGGCTTCCCTTGATGCCGAGTTTGTTCTCGATGCGGCGGACGTTCACTCCTCCGTTGCGCTTGTCGTAGATGAACATCGAAAGGCCGCGGCCGTCGGTTGTTCCCTCTTCGCTGCGGGCCAGTACCAGATGGATGTCTGCATCACCGTTGGTGATGAAACGCTTCACACCGTTGAGATACCAGCACTGGTCGGCTTCGCTCCAGGTGGCCTTGAGCATCACGCGCTGCAGGTCGCTGCCGGCATCGGGTTCCGTAAGGTCCATTGACATTGTCTCGCCGGCGCAGACGCGGGGGATGTAGCGCTCGTGCTGGTCGGGGCTGCCGAACTCATAGAGGGTTTCGGCACAGTCCTGCAGACCCCATACGTTTTCAAAGCAGGCGTCACCGCGGCTCACCATATCGGCTGCCATCATATAGGGGACGATGGGGAAGTTGAGACCACCGAGACGGCGGGGCATCGCAACGCCCATGAATCCTGCCTGAACCATGGCGTCGAGACCTTTCTTGGTCCCTTCGGCGTATGTCACGCGGCCGTTTTCAACGGTAGGGCCTTCGTGATCCACGCTTTCGGCGTTTGCAGCGAGGATATCGCCGCAGATCTCACCTATGGTTTCGAGTACCTTGTCGTAGGAATCTATCGCATCCTCGTGATCCACGGGAGCGAAATCATAAACATCCTTATCTCTGAAATTGCGTTCTTTAAGTTCGGTAATGCGGCGCATCAAGGGATGCTCGAGATGGAACTTCAACGCCGGAGTATCTTTGTAAAAATTTGCCATAATGGTATCCTCCTACTTGCTGTTCTGTTTGTAATACTTGATAAACTTGGGAATCACTTCCTCCACCGTTCCGACAACCACATAGTCGGCAATTTTGTTGATGGGAGCGTCGGGGTCGCTGTTGATGGAGATAATGATGCCGCTCTCCTGCATTCCGGCCAGATGCTGGATCTGACCCGAAATGCCGCAGGCAATATAGAGTTTGGGGCGGACGGTCACACCGGTCTGGCCAATCTGACGGTCGTGGTCGCAGAATCCGGCATCCACTGCGGCGCGGCTTGCGCCGACTTCGGCGTGGAGTTCCTTGGCAAGGCTGAACAGAAGGTCGAAACCCTCTTTGGAACCCATTCCGTA
>JABUTP010000027.1:10709-12281 GCA_021443625.1 Bacteroidales bacterium
GGGGAACCCTTGAGGTTGTTGCGGGACTTTTCCACGTGACGGTCAATGACCTTTACGACGTAGTCCACGTCACTTACATACTCCGCAACATTGTGTTTAACCAGTTCGGTCTTGTAGTTCGGGTCGCAGATTTCGCGCTTCATGACACCTTCGCGCACCGTTGCCATCTGGGGACGGTTCTCGGGATTGACGATGGTGGCTATGATGTTGCCGCCGAAGGCGGGACGGATCTGATAGAGAAGGTTCTCGTAGGTCTTGCCGAGTTTCTTGTCTTCGTGAGGGCCGATTTCAAGCGAGGTGCAGTCGGCTGTAAGACCGCTCTTGAGAGCGCTTGAAACACGCGGACCGAGGTCGCGTCCTATGACGGTTGCCCCCATAAGGCATATCTGGGGTTTCTCCTGTTTGAAAAGATTGACGAGGATTGAGGTATGGGGGGCGCTGGTGTAGGGGAAGAGTCCGGGAGCGTCGAAAATGTGGAGGCGATCCACTCCGTAAGGAGCCACCTGCTTTTCAACACCTTCGAGACCGGTACCTGCCACAATGGCTTCCACCTTGCAACCCAGTTGGTTGGCAAGCTTGCGCCCCTTTGTGATGAGTTCGAGGCTGACGTCGGCAACTGTTGTGCCCTCGATTTCGCAATATACAAATAGATTGTTCATAATATTGTCCTGTTATTATCCAATGGTGTGATTGGCGAGAAGTTCCTGTACGAGTCCGTTGACGTCCTGGTCACTGCCCGTCATGGTCTTGCTCTCCTTGGTTTGAAAAACGATATTGACCACCTGTTTCACCTTGGTGGGCGAACCCGACAGACCGCACTGCTCCAGATCTCCGTCAATGTCGGCCACCGTCCACTCCTTGAGGTTGAGATAATCCCTTTCGCCGTAAAGTTCCTTGTATGGAACATCGTCGGTCATCTCCTGACGGCCGCGGGCGCGTTTGTACTTCATGATGAGTTTGGCGTTGCGGGGACGGCAGTCTCCGGCGGTGCCGTTGACGGTGATGACGATGGGAATGGGGCCTTCAACAACCTCAACTCCGCCGTCGATATGGCGTTTTACGGTGATGCGGTTTTCCTCTATCTTGAGAATTTCCTCAGCGTAGGTAATCTGGGTGAGTCCGAGTTTCTCGGCTACCTGCGGCCCCACCTGGGCGGTATCCCCATCGATGGCCTGACGGCCGCCGATGATGATATCCACGTCCCCGATCTTGCGGATTGCGGTGGAAAGGGCATACGAAGTTGCAAGGGTGTCGGCACCGGCAAAGGCGCGGTCACTCAGGAGAACGCCGTCGTCGGCGCCCCTGTAGAGGCCTTCCCTTATAATTTCGGCTGCACGGCCGGGGCCCATTGTAAGAATGGTTACGGTTGTACCGGGGAACTGGTCCTTGATACGGAGAGCCTGCTCCAATGCATTTAAATCTTCTGGATTGAAGATTGCAGGCAGAGCGGCGCGATTGACGGTTCCTTCGGGAGTCATCGCATCCTTACCCACGTTGCGGGTATCGGGGACCTGCTTTGCCAGAACAACAATTTTGAATTTTGTCATTAGAATAGTAGTATTTGGTTTATCT
>JABUTP010000027.1:12924-16350 GCA_021443625.1 Bacteroidales bacterium
TCTTCCGGAACCAGATCGGGGTTGGAAACATAACCCTTGGCGGTGTAATACAGGTCGTTGAATGTAGGAAGACGCATCGATTTCACCCCTCCGGCACAGACCTTGAGTCCGCCCATCGGGTACCACCCCGCCTCGAAACTTCCCATAGTGCCGTTTCCATAGGGATGGCTGCTGAACCCACCCGAAAACGCCACGCTGAATCTGTCCCAGTATTTGTTGTGGCGCAGCCAGAAGTTTCCCACTGCGCGGGAACCGTTCTTAGTATATTGCGTGCCCAGAACTTTCCGGGGCTCAGGCAAGGCATCTCCGAGAACGGTTGAATAAATCTCGTTGTAAGAGAGGTCCGCTCCGAGTGAACTCCGGCCCCACCCCCACTCTCGGGCAATCCACGCCTCAGCCCCGAGATTATGGGTAAGGTGGTGATTGAACGGAACTTTAGATTCGTCCCCTCGGATGAGTTCAAACCTGTCGGTGTTGCCGCGGTAACTCGCCGTGGCGCTGTATTCCCACCGTCCGTATTTGCAGAGCCAGCGGACCGACCCCAGCAGCGTGGATGTCTGTTCGTATTGGTCGGGATAACTCAGCGAGTAGAATCCGTTGGCCCCGAATCCCCTTTTCTGATAACCGCCCTGAATGTCGAACAAACCGGCTTTCGTATCACTCGCAGCCCTGAAGAAGAGATTGAAATTGTCAAAATCGGTGTTATGGATATACCCTCCGCTCCGTCTTCCCGAGACGGCCCCCATAAAAGTAGTCCCGCCATTGGTATATGCGCCCGAAAGGTTGCCGTACATATAGCCGAACTGCCCTACGGTGGTGTGCAGACGCAGATATTGAGGCATAATAGGCGCCGTGTTGAAGTTTATTGCACCGGCATAAGCCCCGACACCCTGCACTCCGTCGAGAACTTCCACACCTCCGACAATATCCATATCGACGGGGAGCGAATGGGACTGGTGGCCGGTACGGACATCGGTGAATGTAACCCCGTTCAGTTTAATCTGAGTCTGGTCGAAAGATCCGCCCCTGAGGCAGATGTCGGTCTGAACCCCCTTACCGCCACGCTCCCTGATATCCACCGAAGGGGAATTCCTCAGCACCGACTCCAACGTCTGGTAAGGCAGAAGAGACGACTCGGCGCGCGAATAGAGGTTCGTTGTGGCCATGACGGCGGGAGTGGGGAACTTCTTTTCCGAACTCACCATCGACTCCCTGAGGGAATCTTTTACCCCGACAGAGTCCGCTTCTGTTTCCCCCTGATGGAGAAAGCAAACGAGCAAGGAAGACAATAATGTTAAGGCGATGTTCATAATGTTGGCTTGGTTGGGAGGCCGAATATAGTCAAAACCCCATCAAAAAAAGCATTTGTGATTAAAAAAGACCAACATTGGCAAATTATGAAACAGAAATTGACCAACGCATATCACTATCTTCGCACCATTGAAAACAACCAAGGATGAAAACCACCTACACCTATCAGATACTTCCTCCGGACCTCGACGCCCACCGCAGATTCCGCATGGTTTCAATGGAGCGGATACTGCTCAACGTGGCCGGTCTGGATGCCGACGCCAAGAATTTCGGAGCATTCCATTTAATAGATGACGGCGGGGTCAGCTGGGTGCTGCTCAAACTGGCCATAGCGTTCGAGAAACTCCCCGGCGAGAGCGATCTCCTGAACATAGAGACCTGGGTTGAAGAGGCAGGCAGGCTCTTGACCACCCGCAATTTCAGAGTCACCGCGCCGGACGGCTCGCTCGTCTGTCAGGCAAATTCGCAGTGGACGGTGCTGAATATCGAGACGCGCAAACCGGTCAATCTGCTCTCCACCCACATCCAGGACTTCATCACTGCCGAGAGTGTTCCGGCAGCCGTGAAGGGAAAGATAGAATCGTTGCAGACGCCCCTTAAGTCAACCCACCGCGTAAGTTACAGCGACCTCGACTATAACGACCACACCAACAGCATCAAATATCTGGAGTGGATTGTCGATTCCTACCCCGTGGAGGAAATTTACAACCGTACCCCCGATTTGCTGGAGATAGTCTATATGAGGGAGGCCACATACGGAGAACTGGTGGAAATATGTTACGAGGACTGCGCCCCCCAAACCATATTCAACATCAAGGCGCCGGACGGTAGCGGCGACTACGTGAGGGCGAGGATTACCTGGAAATAAACCTTCTTTCCAAAACAAATTGCAGAATTTGGGCGCGTAACACAACAAAGTTGCGGCAATTTGCCTATATTTGTTAAATTTTATACGCACAATTCCTCACTTGATTTCCACATTACTGAAATGAAAAACAAACTCAATCTTAAGAAAGTGATTGTGCTCGGCAGCGGAGCACTCAAAATCGGACAGGCCGGAGAATTTGACTACAGCGGCTCCCAGGCGCTCAAGGCCCTCAGGGAAGAGGGGATTTCGAGCGTATTGGTCAACCCCAATATCGCCACCATCCAGACCAGTGAAGGCATAGCCGACAAAGTCTATTTCCAACCGGTAAACCCCCATTTTGTCACCGAAATCATAAAGAAGGAACGCCCCGACGGCATTTTGCTGGCATTCGGAGGCCAGACTGCCCTCAACTGCGGAACGGAACTCTTCCTTAACGGCACTCTCAAAGAGTACGGCGTAAGGGTTTTGGGTACAAGTGTCGAGGCCATTATGGACACCGAGGACCGCGACCGCTTCGTCCGCAAGATGAACGAGGCCGACCTCAAGACTCCCGTGAGCCAAGCCGTTGAAAGTATGGAAGATGCCCTGAAGGCCGCCCGCGAGATAGGATTTCCCATAATGGTCCGCTCGGCATACGCCCTCGGAGGTCTGGGTTCCGGCATCTGCCCCGATGAGGAAGCATTCCGCACCCTGGCCGAAAGTGCCTTCACCTTCGCCCCCCAGATCCTGGTGGAGGAGAGCCTCAAAGGTTGGAAAGAGATTGAGTTCGAGTGCATCAGGGATGCATCCGACCGTTGTTTCACCGTCGCTTCAATGGAGAACTTCGACCCGCTGGGTATCCACACCGGAGAATCCATCGTGGTAGCCCCCACCTGTTCCCTTACCGACACCCAGGTCAAGATGCTGCAGGAGATCACAGTTCGCTGCGTAAGGCATCTGGGCATCGTGGGCGAATGCAACATCCAGTTTGCATTCAACGCCAAGACAAACGACTACCGCATCATTGAGATAAATGCCCGCCTCAGCCGTTCGTCCGCCCTCGCCTCGAAGGCCACCGGCTACCCTCTCGCATTCGTGGCTGCCAAAATCGCCCTCGGATACAACCTCAACCAGATTGGCGAAATGGGCACCCCCAACTCGGCATACGAAGCTCCCTCGCTCGACTATATGATATGCAAGATTCCCCGCTGGGACCTCACCAAATTCTCGGGCGTGAGCCGTCTCATCGGTTCCTCAATGAAATCGGT
>JABUTP010000027.1:17483-24806 GCA_021443625.1 Bacteroidales bacterium
ATGCAGGACACCAAGGAAATCGAGTTTGACGCCGTTGCCGACAAGGGCGAAATCGTGGAATACGCCATCAGCGAACACATCGAATATGCCGGAGTCCACTCGGGAGACGCCACAATGATGTTCCCCGCGCAGAACATATATTTCTCCACCATCCGCCAGATCAAGAAAATCGCCCGCCAGATTGCTGGGGAGCTCAACATCAGCGGACCTTTCAACATCCAGTTCCTGGCCAAGAACCACAGCGTGAAGGTCATCGAGTGCAACCTCAGGGCCTCCCGCTCCTTCCCGTTCGTGAGCAAGGTGCTCAAGCGCAACTTCATAGAAACCGCCACCCGCATCATGCTGGAAGCCCCCTACACCCGTGCCGACAAGAGCGAGTTTGACATTGACCGCATCGGTGTGAAGGCGAGCCAGTTCAGCTTTGCCCGTCTGCAGAATGCCGACCCCGTGCTTGGTGTGGATATGAGTTCCACCGGTGAAGTGGGATGTCTGGGTGATTCCATCTCGGAGGCGCTGCTCAACGCAATGATAGCCACCGGCTACTCCATCCCCGAGAAAAACATCCTGCTCTCGTCAGGCCCCGTCAAGGCCAAGGTTGCCCTCCTTGAACCCGCCAGGGAACTCACCCGCGCCGGATACAACGTCTTCGCGACTTCCGGCACAGCCAAATTCCTCAAGGAAAACGGCGTGAAAGTGACTGTTGTGGCCCAGCCGGACGACAAGGGCGAAGCGGGCAGCAATGCCGAGAACGTTCTCAAGATGATTGCCGACCACGAGATTGACCTTGTGGTGAATATCCCCAAGAACAACACAAAGCGCGAGCTTACCAACGGTTACCACGTGCGCCGCGCCGCCATTGACCACAACATCCCTCTGATAACCAACGACAGGTTGGCCAAGGCATTCATCAACGCCTTCACAGAACTCAAACTGAGTGACATCAAGATAAAGAGCTGGCAGGAATTCACTTCATAAACGGAATTATTCCCGCATAAAGAGGGGGCCGGTGTGATGCCGGCCCCCTCTTTTTCTATGGTTTCTACAAGTGGATAACCCGTTCGCTGCTCCGCCCGAGCGCCTCGTAGTCGCTCTCAGCCTTTATCTTGTCGATGATGGCCTTCACCACCTTGAAATTGTAACTGTCGGCGGTATATTCCGATGGGCAGATGAAGTTGACCCTTCCCTGGTCAAGGAGTTTCTTGGCGATGGCATATTTGCGGATATCGGGATATACTGCAATCGGATTGCCCCCGAACATCTTCACAATCTTCATGCACGGCACGTCGGTCTCGCCGTCGCCGAAATAAATCATATTCTTGAACTGGACCGGCTTGTCCTCATCCTTCCGGCTTTCATTGACCAGACGGTTGTCGGCTATGTCCATAATTCCCTTGGTAATCTTGAACAGGAACTGGGTTTTGGCTGTGAAATCGACTGCAACCGCAGGCCACACGGCAATTCCGTTCTCGTCATACAGGAAAGAACAGGCGAAGATTTTCTTGAACTCGTGGGCTATGGGCGACCCCTCTATCAGTTCGGTCATTCCGGAAGAGTTGATGTAATGTTCCACCTCCACCCCGCGGCTCTTGCCGTATTCATTGACAAGACCGAACCACTCCTTCACCCCGGGATACAGCTCGATATTGCGGCCGAATGCCACGAAAGAGTCCCGTGTAAGGCTGATACCCGCCTTTTTGGCCTCGTCTATCATAATCTTCATATAGGCCAGCACTCCGTTCATCTCCTGCTTGAGACTCATCTCGTTGCTCATTTCCCAAAACTCCTCCTTACTCTTGCCGAGGGCCTGGATAAAGCCGTACTCCTGCATATTCCCCGGTGACAGGGTACCGTCAAAATCGTAAATCAAAGCCACCTTGGGAGGTCTCGTTGTTCTTTCTTCCATAATCAGTCCTGTAAAATTGCAGCCCCCTCAAGGGTGCCGCGAAAAAAATCGTTTGAAACCGTTTGCAAATGTTTCAAAACGGCTTCATAGCAAAAGTAGCAAATTTATTATCTTTACGCCAATATTGAAAGCTGTTTATATTTGATTCAAATTTAAGCGGCTTCTAAGAGCGATTTTTCGCATAAAACTTTCCCGCTGATGAGACGTCTGTTTTTTTCAATCATAGTTTCAATTCTCGCATTATCGCACGGCACTCTCCTGCACGGCCAGACCAAAGCCCAGCTGAACAACTGGTTCGCCCCGATGTGCGGCGAACTTACATCATATCTCGAAGGCCGCAGCACGATGCCCGGGGAACTCGGCATAGACAAAATCATTGTCAGCGGGGGTGTCCTGAAAATACATTTCACCGACTATCTTGCCCACCGGCCGCTCCGCAAGTCCGACATTGAGGAGATTCACACCATTGTGAGGGCCACAATGCCGGCAAAATACGGTCAATACAGAAACAGTTTCAAAGTCATTTCGTGCAACACCCCTCTGGAGGAACTGGCAAGCCGCCCGATGAGCGGCCTTGCGAGGGACAACGGCACCGCCAATCTCGATTTCGCCCCCGAGGCATACCCCCTTGTAAGGCGCCACCCAGAGCGCGACCTCCCTTCGGAAGGGCTTGCGGGGCGGCACATTGCCCTCTGGCAAAGCCACGGATATTATTACGACCAGAACGAATTCTGCTGGAAATGGCAGCGTCCGAGGCTGTTTGAAACGGTTGAAGATCTTTATACCCAGAGTTTTGTGCTCCCCTTTCTGGTGCCTATGCTGGAAAATGCGGGAGCGGTGACCATCCTCCCCCGCGAAAGGGACGTGCAGAATGTCGAGATTCTGGTGGATGGCGATATGCCCGGCAGCGGCTACAGCGAGATTTCCGGAAGCAAACCGTGGAAAGATTCGGGACGCAAGGGATTCAGCAGCCCCAAGGAGTGTTATTACGAGGGAGAAAACCCTTTCACTATGGGGGGAAGCCGCGTTGCGGAATCCGTTGCATCGGGAAATGAGTCCTACGCTTTCTGGAACCCCGCAATAGAGAATGACGGGGAGTACGGAGTATATGTCTCTTATTCCTCATTTGACAATTCTGCCAGGGAGGCCGAGTACAAGGTGGTTCACAACGGAGGCACCTCCCGTTTCATCGTAAACCAGACTATGGGGGGCGGCACCTGGATATATCTCGGCACCTTCGGGTTCAGCAAAGAGAACCGTAACCAGGGAGTTACCCTCTCCAACAAAACCGGCAGGGCCGGCGAAACGGTTAGCGCAGACGCCGTGAAATTCGGCGGAGGTATGGGCAACATCATGCGCAAGCCCTATCCTCTTGACGAAAAAGGGAAAAGCCGCAGGTTCGACTATCAGCCGGACGCCTGCACCTCGGAATACCCCCGCTGGTGCGAAGGGGCCAGATGCTGGCTCCAGTGGGCCGGAATGGTTGATACCATTTACTCCGTATCGCAGTTCACCAACGACTACAAAGACGACTATTCTTCCCGCGGCCGCTGGGTGAATGCCTTGTGCGGAGGTTCGTCGCGCAATCCCGAAGGGAGCGGATACAATATCCCCATCGACCTTGCGCTCGCCTTCCACACCGATGCCGGCATCACCCGTTCGGACTCCATAGTGGGAACGCTTGCCATCTACACCAAGACTTCCGACAAGAAGACCGACTACCCGTCGGGCGGCAGGCGCATAATTGCCCGCGACCTCAGCGACATGGTGCAGAGCGAAGTGGTGAAGGACATCCGCGCCACCTTTGAGCCGGAGTGGAGCCGGAGGAGCATCTGGGACAAGTCGTATGCGGAATGCAGGGTTCCCCACGTCCCCACAATGATATTGGAGCTGATGTCCCACCAGAATTTCGCCGATATGCGCTACGGGCTGGATCCGTCGTTCCGCTTCATCGTGTCAAGAGCCGTCTATAAGGGGATTCTTAAATTCCTGGCGTATGTCAACGGCACGGAATATACCGTCCAACCCCTTCCTGTGAAGTCCTTCGCAGTGGAACTTGACGGGCAGACGGCAGTTCTGAACTGGAAAGAGGTTCTCGACTCGGGAGAGCCTTCAGCCAAACCCGAAAGATATATCCTTTATACCAGAATAATTGAGCCGGACAAGGTCAATGCCGACAGAGACGGCATTCCGTCGGCGGGCATCGACGGCTTTGACAACGGGCGCTATCTGGAAGGAACCACCGCCAGGGTTGAACTTTCGCCCGGAAAGATATACAGTTTCAAAGTTGCCGCCGTCAACGAAGGGGGTGAGAGTTTCCCGTCGGAAATACTCTCCGCCGGCATTCCTGTCAAAGCAAAGGCTCAACAACCGGTGCTGGTGGTCAACAATTTCGACCGCATCGGCGCACCGCCGTCATTCGCCTCCACCGACACCCTTTTTGCCGGATTCGACAACACCACCGACGGCGGAGTACCCTATCTGAGGGACATCTCCTACATCGGCAACCAGTTTGAATTCAGACGCAGCGCCGGCTGGCTTTCGCTCGAGTCGGCTTCCTTCGGCGCCAGCCACAGCAACTACGAAAACCGGGTTATTGCAGGCAACACCTTCGACTACCCTCTGATTCACGGCGCGGCAATTATGAACGCCGGCTACGGGTTCGTCTCGTGCAGCAGGGCCGCCGTTATGGACGGGACCGTTGTCCTGACGCGATACCGCATCTGCGACCTCATCTGCGGCAAGCAGATAAGAACCATTACCGGCAGGGACCTCTGCGGGCGGGATTCCCTTCGGCTGCCCAATATCAGGCACGAGGTCTTCCCCGCTCCGCTGCGCGATGCCATCAAGGATTTCTGCGCTGCGGGGGGATGCATCCTGGCCTCCGGCGCCTACGTTGCAAGCGACAGCCGCGACCGAATTTATCAGTTTGACATTGACAGCGTTATGCTGGAAGAGCAGATAAAGCCCGAGCAAAAATTCACCAATGAGATTTTCCGCATAAAGTGGGTTTGCGACAAAGGCTCCGAAACGGGATGCGCCAAACAGGTCCAGAACCCTTACAATATCGCTATGGGAACCTGCTCATTCCCCACGCGCCCCAATTCCAGAACCTATCCCGTGGAGTCACCGGACGGTCTGGCCTCCCTTTCGGGAGGTTATCCGGTCATGAAATACGGTGATTCCGGCATCACTGCCGCCGTTGCCCACAAGTCGGACAAAGGGTTCCGCTCCGTCATAATGGGCTTCCCCCTCGAAGTCCTCGACTCCCAACAGCAAATCAACCGCGTGATGGCCTGCGTCCTGGAGTTCTTCAGGTAATAGTGCCTTACTTCAGGAGTTCCTCGCTGCGCTTGATGAATTCGTTGAGGGCCTTGCCTTTGAGAAGGCCTGCGGAAAGCAGGGCGAGGTCGGTGACCTGGCGGAGCAGTTCGCTGTCGGCAGAAATGCCGCCTTCGGCTCCCTGCACCTTTTTGATTACTGCACTGTCACCGTTCACGGTCACGTTGTAACTTGCCGGCATATCGCCGTAGAACGACATTCCGCCACCTCCGACGGCTGCCATATCCCTCCAGCGCCTCATAAACTCGCTCTGGGTTATGTTGATGGCGGGAGCGGTTTCGCCGAGAGACTCCATTACAACTTCGTAGTTGTTCCCCTCGGGCAGCATTGAGGTGAAGACCTCCTTGAGGTGTTTCTTCTCGTCGTCGGTCATTTCGGGAGCCTTGACTTCATCCTTGACCACAATCTTCTCTATGACATCGCTGTCAACGCGGGCAAAGACGCTGTTTTCAATTTTCTGCTCCAACAGACCCACATAGTGCGAATCGAGCGGGCAATCCATCAGCAGCACGTCGTAGCCCTTGTTTTTTGCAGCCTCGATATACTGATACTGTGCCTCGGCATCGTTGGCATAGAGATAAACCACCTTTCCATCCTTGTTGGTCTGCTCGGTGGCAATCGCCTTTCGGTAATCCTCAAGGGAGAAATACTTTCCGTCGGTATTCTTGAACAATGCGAAGCCGAGCGCCTTTTCGCAGAACTTGTCGTCGGTAATCATACCGTACTCTATGAAGAGTTTCATCGAATCCCACTTGGACTCGAAATCGGCCTTGTTTTCGCGGGCAATCTCATCGAGCTTGTCTGCCACCTTGCGGGTGATGTAACCCGAAATTTTCTTGACGTTGGCGTCGCTCTGCAGATAACTTCTGGAGACGTTGAGGGGAATGTCGGGCGAATCTATGACTCCGTGGAGAAGGGTCATGAACTCGGGCACGATGTTCTCCACCGAATCGGTGACATACATCTGGTTGCAGAAGAGTTGGATCTTGTTGCGCGTAAGCTCGAGTTTGTCCTTGACCTTGGGGAAGTAGAGGATTCCGGTAAGATTGAAAGGATAATCGACATTGAGGTGGATGTGGAAGAGCGGTTCCTCAGCCATAGGATAGAGGGCGCGGTAGAAGGTGTCGTAGTCCTCATCTTTCAAATCGGCGGGCTTGCGGGTCCAGAGCGCCTCCACCTTGTTGATGACTTTGTCCTTGTCGGTATCGACATATTTGTCCTCTTTCCACTCCTGCTCCTTGCCGAACACGATGGGAATCGGCATGAACTTGCAGTATTTGCCGAGGAGCGACTCGAGTTTGTATTTA
Source organism: Bacteroidales bacterium (assembly GCA_021443625.1). GTDB lineage: Bacteria > Bacteroidota > Bacteroidia > Bacteroidales > UBA932 > Equibacterium. Next base: position 24,036 of record JABUTP010000027.1, read on the forward strand.
TCAGCAAACTCGGTGCTGTCATCGTCGAGAAAGAGGGTGATGGTGGTGCCGCGGCTTGTCCTGGTGCCTTCTGTCATTTCATATTCGGGGTCGCCGCAGCAGGACCACTTGACGGGGGTTGCCCCCTCCTGCCACGACAGGGTGTCAATTTCCACCTTCTTGGAAACCATGAAACTGGAATAGAAACCCAGTCCGAAATGGCCTATAATGCCTTCGATTTTGTCTTTGTATTTGTCGAGGAACTCCCCTGCCGACGAAAACGCAATCTGATTGATGTATTTGTCAACCTCCTCGGAGGTCATACCGATGCCCATATCGCTGATGGTGATCGTTTTTGCTTCGGTATCGAGAGCCACCTCAACCTTGAGGTCGCCCACTTCACCGGCATATTCGCCGCTCGCTGCCAGCGCCTTCAGCTTCTGGGTTGCATCGACGGCATTGGCCACAAGCTCCCTCATGAAGATATCGTGGTCGCTGTAAAGGAATTTCTTGATTACGGGAAAGATGTTTTCGGTGGTTACACCTATTTTACCTTGTGTCATAACTTGTAGATTTTTCGTTTGTGGCATATCAAGGCAAAAAAAATACCATATTGAAAATGCTGACAAAATGTCGCAAACCGCGTCAGAAGCAAAAAAATCGCTAAAATTTTGATGAAAAAATTTGCAGGAGTCAAAATTTACGCTACCTTTGCATCGCTTTAGACAAGCAAGGGAGCTTAGCTCAGTTGGTTTAGAGCATCTGCCTTACAAGCAGAGGGTCGGGGGTTCG
>JABUTP010000028.1:0-10605 GCA_021443625.1 Bacteroidales bacterium
CGTATCAACAAGGACGTCTATGTTGACCTTACCGCATCTTCTGCATCCGAGGCACTCAAGAAAGTCCTTCAGGAACGCCGCAGGGAGATGCCCTTCAGCATCCGCTGGTACGATCTCAAGCGTCTCAACGCCACCGATCCCGAGAACAAGGTGACCATCAGGAGAACATTCTACCAGTACAACAAGTCCGGTGCCCTCCCGATGGATCCCGTCAAGGAATATGTGCTCGAGCCCGATTCCCGCCGCTACGCAATCCCTATCAGCAACGTTCAGATAGAGAGTGCCGAAGGCAAGATCCAGCAGAACACCTACTAACAGGTAATCTCATAAAAGCAGCCTGGCCGAATCCGGTCAGGCTGTCTTTTTTTTGTGTCTTGAAGAATCGGCCGTCCTGCAGACCTTGCGGGACGGCTGAACTTAAATTCCGGTATATGACCAGGGGGTGATGGCCCTGAGTTCTTCCTTTACGCAGTCGCTCACTTCGAGCGTGTCGATGAAAGCCGAAATCGACTCGTGGCTGATGGCTCCGCCGGTGCGTGTCAGGGCCTTGAGGGTTTCGTAAGGGTTGGGATAGCCTTCGCGGCGGAGGATTGTCTGGATGCCTTCGGCCACCACTGCCCAGTTGCCTTCAAGGTCGGCAGCGAGTTTCTCCTCGTTGAGGATGAGTTTGCCGAGTCCTTTCTTGAGCGAACGCAATGCTATGAGAGAGTGGGAGAGGGGAACTCCCACGTTGCGCAGCACGGTGGAGTCGGTAAGGTCGCGCTGCATCCTCGAGATGGGGAGTTTGGCGGCCAGATGGTGATAGAGGGCGTTGGCCACTCCAAGGTTGCCTTCGGCATTTTCGAAATCGATGGGGTTCACCTTGTGGGGCATTGCCGAGGAGCCGACCTCGCCGGCCTTGATTTTCTGTTTGAAATATTCCATCGAAATGTAGGTCCAGATGTCGCGTGCCAGGTCAATCAGGATGTTGTTGATGCGCGAAAGGCAGTCGAACAGCGCCGCCAGGTTGTCGTAATGCTCAATCTGGGTGGTGGGGAAGGAGCGGGTCAGCCCCAGGGTGTCGGCCACGAAATGCTCCGCAAACTTTTTCCAGTCAATGTCGGGATAGGCCACGTGGTGGGCATTCATATTGCCGGTGGCGCCGCCGAACTTGGCGGGGTATATGGCCTGGTCAAGCTGTCTTTTCTGCTCGGCAAGACGGGCAGAGAACACACCGAACTCCTTGCCCAGACGGGTGGGGGAGGCGGGCTGTCCGTGGGTGTGGGCCAGCATGGGGATGTCCTTCCACTCATTTTCAAACCCCTCTATTATGGTCATGACCTCTTCCAGCATAGGGATATAGACGTCACTTATGCCCTCTTTCAGAGAGAGGGGGACGGAGGTGTTGTTGATGTCCTGCGAAGTGAGGCCGAAGTGGACGAACTCTCCGTAAGCGGGGTCGATGCCCAGTGCGGCGAACTGCTTCTTGATGAAATACTCGACCGCCTTGACGTCGTGGTTGGTGGTCTTTTCAATCTCCTTGACCGACTCGGCATCCTCTATCGAAAATTCGTTGTAGATGGCTCTGAGGGATCCGAAAAGGGATTTGTCAAACCCCGCAAGCTGGGGCAGGGGGATTTCGCAAAGAGCGATGAAGTATTCTATCTCCACCCTGACGCGGTAGCGGATCAGGGCATATTCTGAAAAATAATCGGCAAAAGGTGCAACCTGCTGGCGATAGCGCCCGTCAACAGGGGTGATGGCGGTTAAAGGATTCATATCGTTTTAATAAAAATAAAGCGCAAAGTTATTATATTTGCACTAATAATCTACATAAATAACCATTCTTGCCAACAAACACATTTTCCATGAGATTCGTTAAAATTATGACAATATTTTCTGCAGCGGCCCTTTCGATGGCCTCCTGTTCAACTGCAAAAACCGACGGGTTCAAGTATTGCATCGACGAGTTCGCCGACATAGAAGTCATCCGATACCGCATTCCGGGCTGGGATGACCTCAGTTTCAATCAGAAGGAATATATCTACCACCTGTCGGAGGCAGCCAAATGGGGACGTGACATAATCTGGGAGCAGAATGGCAAATACAATCTTCCCCTGCGCCGGTGCCTCGAGCGCATCATCCTGAAATTTGACGGCGACCGCGAAACCGAGGAGTTCGGCCAGTTTATGGATTATGCCAAGAGGGTGTTCTTCAGCAACGGCTTCAACCATCATTACGGTGGATACAAGTTCACTCCGGAGTGCCCGATGTCATATTTCGCATTCCTTCTGGACAGCGTGCCGGGGGCCGATTTCTCCGTTGGAGACTATAGTGCCCTCTATATTATCTACTCGTCTAAAGTATGCCCTTCCCGCAAATATCAGGGAACCGACAGGGATTTGATTGAGGCTTCGGGCAACCATCTTTACGAAGGGGTGTCGCAGGCCGAGGCTGAAAAATTCTACGCTGCCATGGAAGATCCTTCGGACCCCACTCCGATTTCGTACGGCCTCAACAGCCGCCTCGTAAAGAACGAAGCCGGAAAGTTGGAAGAGATTAAATACACCACCGACGGCCTCTACGGCAAAGCGCTCACCAAAATTGTTGAGGAACTTGAGGCTGCTGCGGCTGTTGCCGAAAACGACACCCAGCGCGAATGCATCGCCCTTCTGGTGGATTACTACCGTACCGGAGATTTGACGGTTTGGGACAAATACAACATCGCCTGGGTCAAGGATACCGAGAGTTGTGTCGATTTCATAAACGGCTTCATCGAAGTCTATGGCGACCCTCTGGGTCTCAAGGGCAACTGGGAGGCTATGGTCAATTTCAAAAACGTCCAGGCCTCGATGCGCACCGAAATCATCAGCGCAAATGCCCAGTGGTTCGAGGACAATTCCCCTATCGATCCCCGCTTCCGCAAAGCTGAGGTGAAGGGCGTCTCTGCCAAAGTTATCACAGCCGCCATCATTGCCGGCGACACCTACCCTGCAACGGCCATCGGCATCAACCTTCCCAATGCCGACTGGATCAGGAGGGACTACGGCTCCAAATCGGTTACAATAGAGAATATCACCGAAGCCTACGACCTTGCAAGCCGCGAGAAACCCACCAGCGTCCTCGCCGAATTTGCATTTGACAAGGCCGAAATAGAGCGCTCCGAGCAATACGGCTTCATTACCGACAACCTGCACACCGACCTTCACGAGTGTCTGGGACACGGTTCCGGACAACTTTTGGAGGGGACTTCCCCCAATGCCCTGAAGGAATACAGCTCTGTTCTGGAGGAAACCCGCGCCGATTTGTTCGCGCTTTACTATCTGGCGGACCCCAAGCTCGTGGAACTCGGGCTGCTCGACAAGAAGGATGCCTTCAAGGCCGAATATGACCACTACATTCTCAATGGTATCTTCACCCAGTTCTCCCGCATCGAGTTGGGCAAACCCAACAGCGAGTCGCATATGCAGAACCGCAAGCTCATCGCTGACTGGTGCTTTGAAAAGGGTGAGGGAAAGGTCATAGAGCGCGTCCGCCGCGAAGGCAAGACATACTTCAAGATCAACGATTACGAAGCTCTGCGCGGCCTCTTTGCCGAGTTGCTCGCCGAAATCCAGCGCATCAAATCCGAAGGGGATTACGAGGCGGGCAAGAATCTGGTGGAGAAATATGCCATCAACATTGACCCCGTACTTCATGAGGAGGTTCTGGAACGCTATGCTTCGCTCGGGCTCAAACCCTATCGCGGCTTCGTCAATCCCGACATCGTTCCGGTGGAGGAAGACGGCACAGTTGTGGATTACAAAGTTGTCTATGTTGACGACTTCGTTGAGCAACAGTTGAATTACGGACGAAACTATTCTGCACTCTAACCCGATATGTTAAGAAAACTCTTTCTCCTGGCAGCGGTTGTGCTGTCGCTTCCCGCATCCGCACTGGAGGTGTCATCCCTCAAAACCAATCATCTCGAATGTGCTGCGGGTGTCGGCGCCGAAGCTCCGGTGTTCAGCTGGGTGGGCAGGAGTTCCAACAAGAACGGTTGCCAGAGTGCATACCAGGTAAGGGTGTGGTGCGAAGGGAGTCTGGTGTGGGACAGCGGCAAGGTGTTGTCGGACAATTCCATAACCGTAAGGTACGAAGGACAGCCCCTGCAGCCGGCTTCGCTCTACACCTGGCAGGTGCGCATTTGGGACAATCTGGGGAAGGCCTCCCGCTGGAGCGGCAAATGCTCCTTCGTGACTGCGCTTTTCGCTCCGCTGGAGTGGTCGGCACAGTGGATTGAGCCCGAAACCACCGAGGCAAGTCCCATTCTCCGCAAGGAGTTCTCCATAAGGAAGAAAGTTCAGAGGGCGGTGCTTTATGCCACGGCCCACGGGGTTTATGAGGCCTCGGTAAACGGCCGCAAGGTTGGGGATGCCTTTATGACTCCGGGTTATACAAGTTATGACAATCGTCTGCAATACCAGACCTACGACATAACTTCGATGCTCGCGATGGGAAACAATGCCATCGGAGTTGAGATGGCTCGGGGATGGTACCTCAGCAATATGGGGTTTGTGGGGCGCAAGGAGTTCGTGCCCAACTTTGAGGGCAGCACGTTCGCCTTTCTGGGACAGATAGCAATAACCTATACCGATGGTTCCAGGGAGATTGTCGCCACTGATGGTTCGTGGCGTTGTTCCACGGGGGCAGTTCTCCACTCGGCCATCTACGACGGGGAAACCTTCGATGCCCGCTGCATTAAGGAGGGTTGGAACAAAGCGGGATTTGACGACAGCGGCTGGAATGACGTAAAAGTTGCAGATTACGGCTACGCCAATTTGGTGAGTCAGGAAAACGGTTTTGTCCGCAACCAGGAGTACGTGGAGGCGGACACACTCTTCGTTACACCAGCAGGTGAACTGGTCATCGATTTCGGGCAGAATCTCGTAGGTTCCGAGGAGATAACTTTCAAGGGAAAAGCGGGGCAGACCATAAAGGTAACCCACGCCGAAGTGCTGGACGAGAACGGCAATTTCTATACACACAATCTTCGTTCGGCGGATGCCGCTTCGCAATATGTGTGCGACGGAACCCTGCGCACCTATTCCACCAAGTTCACATTCTACGGATTCCGTTACATCCGGCTGGAGGGGGTTGACGCTTCCGAAATCAACCTTTCCGATATCCGTGCGGCGGTAAGGTTCACCGATATGGCGCCGACGGGCGGATTCTCCTGCTCGGACCCCTTGGTAAACCAACTCCAGAGCAATGTCCAGTGGGGTTTGAGGGGCAATTTCGTGGATGTTCCCACCGACTGCCCCCAACGTGACGAGCGGCTCGGGTGGACCGGCGACGCCGAGGTGTTTGCCCGTACGGCCACGTTCAACCGCGATGCCTACGCTTTCTATTCCAAATGGTTGAAGGACTTGGAGGCTGACCAGCTTCCGACGGGTGAGGTCACCGATATCGTACCTTTCGTAAAAGGACTGGTGGGAGCCGGACACGTGGGTTGGGCCGATGCCGCCACCATCATCCCCTGGACACTCTATATGGCCTACGGCGACACAGATATTCTGCGCCGGCAGTACTCCAGCATGAAGCGGTGGGTAGATTGCATCATTTCGCAGGTAGGTGACGATTATCTCTGGAACACCGGCTGGCACTATGGCGACTGGCTGTTCTACAGCGAAAACAACGACTGTGCGGGCAATTCCGCGGTGACCTACACTCCCCTCTGCCAGCAGTGCCACTTTGCCAACTCCGCCGATATCGTGGCGCGGACTGCAACCGTTCTGGGCTACAGCGACGATGCGGCAAAATACAACAACGTGGCCGCCAAAGCGCGGGAGGCCTTCGCCAAAGCATATATGACTCCTTCGGGAATGCTTGTGTCGCACACCCAGACCGCCTATACGCTGGCATTGGTCTATAATATGGTTCCGGCAGAGTGTCGTCCCCTCCTGGCGGCAAACCTCGATGCAGCGGTAAAACGTTACGGCCACATCACCACCGGTTTCCTCGGAACTTCCCACATTTCCACCGTCCTTACGCAGAACGGCTACAACAACACCGCATACGATCTGCTTTGGCGGCAGCAGTACCCCGGCTGGCTCTATCCCGTGACTATGGGGGCTACAACCATCTGGGAAAGGTGGAATTCGATGATGCCCGACCATACCATCCCCGACAACGGGATGAACTCATTCAACCACTATTCCTACGGTTCCATAGGGGATTGGCTCTACAGGGAGGCCGCGGGCCTCAAGGAGTCGATGCCGGGTTACAAGACCATAGAAATTCGTCCCCATCCCGGATACGGTTTCTCGTGGATGGAAGCGCGGCAGATTACCCCCTACGGCGAGGCTTTGTCCAGGTGGAGCATCGGAGAGAGTGGTGAACTGACCTTGGAGGTGGAGATTCCATTCAACACCTCAGCCATGGTATATGTCCCCGTAACCCGGGGGGCGGAGGTGCGCATAGACGGAATGCCCGCCGAATATGAGATTGAAGATGGTTACGCCGGTTTCGGAGTCGGCAGCGGCCATTATGTATTTAACGTAAGATGAAAAAGATTTATATAGTACTGATTGCCTTTGCCCTCGGGGTTGCCCTGACACTGGCGCTGGACACAGTTTATGTCCGTTCTTCGCAAGACAACAGCTGTATGTCGTGCCACGTCCATCCCGACGCGGAGGCGAGTTGGAAACAATCCGTTCACCACAACGGCTCCACGGGGACCACTACCGGTTGCGCCGAGTGCCATCTTCCCCCCGAGGGGTCGTCTGCCAGGTTCTTTGCCAAAATGAAACTGGGCGGACGTGACCTGTTTTCATACATATTCAAGAACAAGGAGAACATAAATTGGGAAGCCAAACGCGAGTTGCAGTATGCAGGCAAAATCGTCTTCAACGAGTCGTGCGAGAAATGCCACGAAAACCTTCTGCCGAAGGGTGTTTCGGACGATGCCATCACGGCCCACCTCTACTATGAGGAGAATGCGGAGAAATTGAATCTGCAGTGCATCAGCTGCCACCTCGACGCGGGACACGTGATTCCCGGCTATTCCCACAGCAAGATGAATCTTGCCCCACAGAAAAAGGAGGGAAAGATTCACGAGGCTCCGGCCACCATTGCCTCTTTTGCCGATTTTGAGGAAACCATCCCCGGTACTGCCGAATCCATCGTGATGAAAGCCATCCCCGGAGGGACTTTCCTTATGGGTTCCAATGAAAATGAACCCCTGCGCCGCGACGACGAAGGTCCGGTGCGCAAAGTCACCGTGTCGTCTTTCTTCATGGCCGAAACGGAGATAACGTGGGACCAGTTCTGGGCATTTTACGGTGAAACGATGTCCGAAGGACGCACTCCCCCCTCAAAGATTTATGCCAACAACAGCAGGCCCGACGTAGATGCAGTAAGCGGCCCTACACCTCCCTACGGCGCTCCCGACCAGGGTTGGGGCGCGGGCAGCAGGCCGGCCATCACCATGCAGCACTATGCTGCGGAGACGTTCTGCCAGTGGCTCAGCCTCAAGACCGGCCACAAATACCGCCTTCCCACCGAGGCCGAATGGGAGTATGCGGTCCGCGGCGGCACCGACACCCCTTATTGGTTCGAGGGAAGTCCCAAGAAATATTCGGATGAAGGGTTCTGGCGCAAGTTCTCAAGTGCCGACACCACCATCATCGCAAGCTGCGCGATATATTCGGCCAACAGCGGCAACCGCACCGGAGAACCCGCTTCTGTGGCAGCCAATCCGTTCGGTCTCAAGAATATGCTGGGCAACGTGATGGAATACTGCTCCGACTGGTATGCCGCAGATGCCTATTCCCAGATGGCGGACGGCGCCGTTGACCCCAAAGGTCCCGCCACCGGTACGGAGTACGTGGTAAGAGGCGGCTATTATGCCAGCGACGCCAAGGAGTTGAGGTGCGCCGCAAGGGCTCATACCGAAACTGCCAGATGGCTGACGACCGACCCGCAGAACCCCAAGAGCATCTGGTGGTATTCCGACATCAAGGGTATCGGATTCAGGGTTGTATGCGAGGTTCCCGAAGGAATTTATTAAATCAAAACAAAATATAACTACTATGGCAAACAAAATTTCAAGAAGAGACTTCTTCGGATGCTCTGCAGCCCTGGGCGGCGCGGCTCTCCTCTCGTCTTCACCCATTCTCACATCCTGCTCCGGCGGGTCTTCCAAAATGGTTCCCCTCAAGAAGAAGGGCGAATACTACATTCCCGTATTGGCCGACAAGGCTGACCCCGGAAGGGAACTCAAAGTGGGCCTCATCGGTTGCGGCGGCCGCGGAAGCGGAGCGCTCCACAACGTGCTCAATGCCGCTGACGGCATTATCGTTCACGCTTTGGGCGACGTCTATGAGGACAGACTCAACGACGTGCGCGCAATGCTCCAGAGGGATCGCGGCATCGAGGTTCCTTCGGAAAACTGTTTCATAGGATTCGACGCCTACAAGAAGGTGATTGATTCGGGCGTGGATATGGTCATCGTCACCACTCCTCCCCTTTTCCGCCCCTACCACTTCCAGTATGCAGTCGAGAAGGGCATCCACTGCTTCCTCGAGAAACCCATCGAAGTTGATGCAAAGGGTTACCGTATGAACATCGCCACCGCCCGTCAGGCTCAGGCCAAGGGCCTTGCAGTGATTTGCGGAACACAGCGTCACCACCAGCGTACCTACGTTGAGGCATACGACCTCATCCAGCAGGGTATGATAGGCGAAATCACCGGCGGTAACGTATATTGGAACCAGGATCAGCTCTGGTATCGCGAGCGCCAGCAGGGTTGGAGCGACGTTGAGTGGAACATCCGCGACTGGGTAAACTGGACATGGCTCTCCGGCGACCATATCGTAGAGCAGCACGTACACAATATCGACGTGTTCATGTGGATGGCCGGCGGCATCACCCCCATCAAGGCCACCGGTTTCGGTTCCCGTTTCCGCAGGGTTACTGGCGACCAGTATGACAATTTCTCCATCGATTTCGAATTTGAAAACGGAGTTCGTCTCCACTCGATGTGCCGTCAGATCAACGGCTGCGACAACAAGGTCGGTGAGATAGTTCACGGTACAAAGGGTGTATGGAGCAGTTTCGACCACGCCATCAAGGACTGGAACGGAAATGTCCTCTGGGCTTACAACCACGCTGAGAACGAAGCCAAGTTCGCGCAGCACGACCCCTACACTCTGGAGCACGTGGATTGGGTCAACCATATCCGCAAGGGTGAACCTCTCGATGAGGCCACTCTCTGCGCCCAGTCATCTCTGGCGGGAATCATGGGCCGCGAATCGGCTTATACCGGCAAGGAGATTACCTGGGAGGCAATGTCCGCATCGGAACTCGACCTTATGCCCGCAAACATCGAGTCAGGCGTTCTGGATCTCGCTTCTTACAAAGTTCCCGTTCCCGGTGATAAATAGAACGATATGAACCGACAGGAATTTCTGAAAGTGACCTTGGCCGGCGCCGCCACAGTGATGGCGGGCGGAGCGACATCTCTGCTCACCTCGTGCGGCGCAGCCCCCAAGGCTGCCACCAAAAACGACACCCCTCTGCGCCTTTCGTTCCAGAGCGGAACGGGCATCGGCGAGAGTTATGCCGAGAAGTTCGACTATATGGAGTCGCTCGGCATTGAAGGCTTTGAGCCGGGTGGAAACGAACTTGTAAGGAACTATGACGAAATTGCAAAGGCCCTGGAAGGCAGGAACATAAAACTTTCTGCCATCTGCGCCGGTTTCGAAGGTTTCATCCTGGCCGAGGAGCAGGCTGCCAAAGATGCGTTCGACACCTCGATGCGCACCATTGTGGATGCCGCCGGAAGCCTCGGATCCACCGGAGTCATTATGGTTCCCGCATTCAACCATCAGGTACCGTGCCGTCCCCACACTCAGGAGACCAGGGATTTCCTCTGTGCAGAGTTGAAGGCGCTGGGCGACTATGCTCTCTCCAAAGGCACCACAGTGATTCTCGAACCGCTCAACCGCGGTGAGGCGTTCTATCTCCGTCTGGTGTCGGATGCAGCCGCCATCTGCCGCGACGTCGCAAACGACGGCGTGATGTGTATGGGTGATTTCTGGCACATGAAGGAGGATACTGGCGACTATGCCGCATTTATGTCGGCAGGCAAATATCTGCGCCACGTCCACGTGGCAAGCCGCGGGGGCAGGTCTATGCCCGGCGAAGACGGCGAACTCGACAACTACAAAGAGGGTTTCAGGGCGCTCAAGGAACTCGGCTATCCTTACTATGTAAGTTTCGAGTGCGGCTGCAGGTCAGACCGCTCGGTTGCCGTTCCGGCCGCTGTGGAACTTCTTAGACGCCAGTGGGAAGAGGCATAAGGGTTCTTGTTCAGAACTCCTTCCCTTGTTTTAATGTCTCGGCATAATCGTTTATCCTCCGCAGTTCGCGGGGGATAGCGATATGTTGGGGACATTTTTTTACGCACTCCGCACAGTTGATGCAGTGGTCCGCCTGCCTTATGCTCGGCACTGCCCTGTCATATCCCACCAGAAAGGCGCGCCTTAACTTGCGATACCCGTTCTCATCGGACGATTGCGGCAGCAGGCTGTGGTTCACGCATTTGTTGTAATGGGAGAAAATGGCGGGGATATCCACCCCGTA
>JABUTP010000028.1:10674-14654 GCA_021443625.1 Bacteroidales bacterium
TCCAGAAAGGCGTACTCTTCGTCGCTGCAGCACTGCAGCGGAGAGTAGGTGTGCAGGTTGTCCTGCAGATGTTCCATATAGGTCATTCCGCTGAGCACGGTGAGAATCCCGGGGCGGGATCCGGCATAGCGGAATGCCCACGAAGCAACGCTTGCGGCGGGTTTTCTCTCCAACATCTTATGGGAAATGTTCCCCGGCAGGTTCGCCAGCCTTCCCCCCAGAAGGGGTTCCATCACAACCACGGGGATACCCCTCGCGGCGAGTTCCCCATAGAGATAAGATGCGTTGACGTTGTTGGCTCCGGCGTGGTTCCAGTCCTTGTAGTTGAGTTGAATCTGGACAAAGTCCCAATGAACCGTTTCGTGCATCGCCAGCACATAGTCAAAGCACTCCTGTTTTCCGTGGAAAGACCACCCCAGATTGCGGATGCGCCCCGCCCGCCGCTCTTCCAGAAGAAAATCGAGCAGCCCGTTATCCATGAACCGTGCATTGAAATCCTCTATGCTCCCCCCGATGGCGTGTAGCAGGTAATAGTCGATGTAATCCACCTTCAGGTTCCGCATCGAGGCCAGATACATCTCCCTGCCCGCTTCCAGAGTCTTCTCCCCCCGCATATTCGACAGTTTTGTGGCCACGAAAAACTTCTCCCGCGGGTGGCGTTGCAGGGCAGTGCCGATGGTCGATTCGCTCAATCCTCCGTGATACACCGGTGCGGTGTCAAAATAGTTGACGCCGTGTTCGATGGCGTAATCCACCAGTTCGTTTACACCTTCCTGGTCGGGCGCCGCCCCCCTTTCGTTGCCTATCGTGGGGAATCGCATACAGCCGAAGCCGAGCAGCGACACCCGGTCGCCGGTGGCTGAGGTTCGGCAAGTCATCTCCCCATTCTCTACGCTTTGGGCATTTCCATTGTCGGATGCCTTCCCGCATCCCGCCAATGCCACACCGGTGGCGGTCAGCCCCAATGTCTTGAGAAACAATCTCCGGTCTATCTTTTCTGTACTCATAATTCTAAACGATATGGTGGATTTCGTTGCCTTCCACGCGTATGGCGCTTATGGGGTTGGCTGGACAGAGGTACTCGCAAGCCCCGCACCCGATGCACCTGGTGGCATCAACCGCCGGCACCCTGGGCGAATGTTTGTCGGAAGGGTCCGTATGAACCATTGTTATGGCCCCGGTGGGGCAGTGTTTTGCGCAGTTGCCGCAACTTCTGCCGTCGGTCACGGGGATGCAGAGCGAATGGTTGACAACGGCGTGCCCGATTTGGGTGGATGATTTCTCCTCAAGGGATATGGGGCGGATGGCTCCGGAGGGGCAGACCTTTCCGCATTTGTTGCACTCTGGCCGGCAATACCCTTTTTCGTAGGAACATTCTGGCTGGAGAATATGGCTCAAGTCGGATGACGGGCGCAGCACCCTGTTGGGACACGCCCTTACGCAGATCTGGCAGGCGGTGCAGTGGCGCTCCATATTCCTGTGGCTGCCGGCTCCGGCGGGGACTATCCTCGTTTCCCTTTCGGGTGCCTGCTTGGGAACTATCTCAGAGAGAATGGGGGCGATGGTTTCGCTTTTGCTCAAGTCCTGACCGCGGGCCGTAAGAGTGCCTATGGCAAGGGTTCCGGCGGTTGCCAGAAATGCCCTCCGGCCCTGATTTGCAGCGTCGCTGCCTTCGTCGGGTGCTCCGTTACTTCCTTCGAGGGATGCTTTGCTGCCACCTTTGCAGGCCCACACCGGTTTGTAGGAGATGGCATTGCGGCGGCAGGTCTCTATGCAGTCCATACAGGCCACGCAGCGCGTGAGGTCAATGGAGTGTTCCGAAGAATTGATGCACGACGCCTTGCAGCCCTTGGCGCACAATCCGCAGCTGTTGCATTTGGAGCGGTCTATCGAGGGCCTCAGGATGGAATAGCGGGAGAGGCAACCCAGCACCGTACCCACCGGGCAGATGGTGTTGCACCAAGTGCGTCCGCCGCGCCACGCAAGTACGGCGATGAGGATGAGCATAACCGCAGCCGAAACCACGGTTACTGCCGCCTTCCCCCAGACTTCCACGGGGTAGAACCCGTAGCCGCCGATTTTCTCTGAAAAGAATGCCAGGACATTGTTGCCGAGGGCGTACAACGGAGCCAGAAAGGTTGTCGCAATGCGTCCGTAGTTGCTGTAAGGGGCGAGGAGAGCCACCACCGAATTTATCCCCAGCACAATGGCTGCCACCATCACCGCCAGCATCACCCACCGGAGAACTGTTTTGGCGGGGGAATAACTGTACTTATAACGGCGGGACTTGTTGCCGCGGCGTGAAAACCAGGCGATGATGTCCTGCATTATGCCCAGGGGACATAACACCGAACAGTAAACTCTGCCGAAAACGAGGGTGAGCAGCGCGAGGGCGGCCAGCACCACAAGATTGCACGATAGGACAGCGGGCAGCAGCTGGACCTTGGCGAGCCAGCCGAGCCAGGCGTGCGACCACCCCGCAAAATCAACGAGCAGCAGGGTGATGCCGGCAAACAGCACGGACGCTGTGGCAATGCGGATTTTCCTGAGCATAATCCAAAGAATGATAACCTTATGGCAAAGTTAAAAGTTGTTTTGAATTTTTGTGGCAAAATGCACACGGCATCCGAGAAAAAACACTAAATTTGCTCGCTGGATTCGCATAACCGTTTGCGAAAAGTATTTCAATGGAATCCCCCCGAAACAAGGGGGTTTAATGTGTCAGTATGCAAAACAAAAAAGCTGCAAAACTAATCCTCGACGACGGCCACGTGTTCAACGGCTTCAGTTTCGGTTTTGAAAAGGCTGTCAACGGAGAGGTGGTGTTCAATACCGCCATGATGGGGTATCCCGAGAGTCTTACAGACCCCAGTTACAGCGGTCAGATTCTGGTAACGACTTTCCCTCTGGTCGGCAATTACGGAGTTCCGGTGGCCTCAACCGATGCCAACGGACTTTCTTGTTTTTATGAGTCGGAGAAGATTCACGTGCGGGCACTGGTGGTGAGCGACTATTCCAAGGACTATTGCCACTGGAACGCCTCCCAATCGCTGGCAGAGTGGCTCCGGAAAGAGCAGATTGTGGGGATTGAGGGGATAGACACCCGCGAGCTCACCAAGATTCTCCGCGAAAAAGGGTCTATGAAGGGGAAGATTGTTATGGAAGGGGGCGAAGACATAGATTTTGAAGATCCCAACCTTGTCAACCAGGTGGCAATCGTTTCCACCCGCGAGGTCAAGCAGTTCGGCAGCGGCTCCAAGAAGGTTTGCCTGGTGGATATGGGTGTCAAGCAGAACATCATCAGATGCCTGCTCCGCCACGACGTCACCGTCACGATGGTCCCCTGGGACTGTGACTTCAACGCTATGGACACGGAGTTCGACGGACTTTTCATAAGCAACGGCCCCGGCGACCCCAACCTGTGCGGCGCCACGGTGCAGAATGTCCGCAAGTGGATGGAGACCGGCAAGCCCATTTACGGCATCTGTATGGGCAACCAGATTCTCTCTCTGGCTGCGGGTGCCCAGGTCAGGAAGTTGAAATACGGCCACCGCGGACACAACCAGCCGGTGCAGCGGTACGAGGAGGGCAAGCCCACCACACAGTGTTTCATCACCAGCCAGAATCACGGCTATGCGGTCGATAACGACACCATTCCACAGGGCTGGTATCCGTTGTTCGTGAATATGAACGATGGCTCCAACGAGGGTATCCGCCACAAGTCGATGCCCTGGTTCTCCGCCCAGTTCCATCCCGAGGCAAGCTCTGGCCCTACCGACACGGAGTTCATATTCAAGGAGTTTGTTGACCTTTTGTAAGACGACTATGGATAAAAATATAAAGAAAGTACTGCTGCTCGGTTCGGGCGCGCTCAAGATAGGAGAGGCCGGAGAGTTTGATTACTCCGGTTCGCAGGCGTTGAAAGCCCTCAAGGAAGAGGGGATAGAGAGTATTCTCATCAATCCCAACATCGCCACGGT
>JABUTP010000028.1:14670-20628 GCA_021443625.1 Bacteroidales bacterium
GTTGCCGACAGGGTGTATTTCCTCCCCGTCACCCCCTTCTTCGTGGAAAAGGTCATTGCAAAGGAGCGTCCCGACGGCATTCTGCTCAGTTTCGGCGGCCAGACCGCTCTGAACTGCGGCGTGGCCCTGTACCAGAGCGGTGTTCTGGAAAAATACAACGTTGAGGTGCTGGGAACACCCGTGCAGGCCATTATGGACACCGAAGACCGCGAGCTGTTCGTGGAAAAACTCGACGAGATAGGTGTCAACACCATCAAGAGCCAGGCCTGCAACACTCTCGAAGAAGCCCGCAAGGCGGCTTCGGAGTTGGGTTATCCAGTAATCATCCGCGCCGCCTACGCCCTGGGCGGACTCGGCTCCGGGTTCTGCGACAACGAGGCGGAACTCGACACCATCGGCACCAAAGCCCTTTCGTTCTCCCCCCAGATTCTGGTGGAGAAGAGCCTCAAGGGGTGGAAAGAGGTGGAATACGAGGTGGTACGCGACCGCTACGACAACTGTATCACCGTGTGCAATATGGAGAACTTCGACCCCCTCGGCATCCATACCGGAGAGTCGATTGTGGTGGCTCCCTCGCAGACCTTGTCCAACCGCGACTACCATAAACTTCGCGAACTTTCCATAAAGATTATCCGCCACATAGGCATTGTGGGAGAGTGCAACGTGCAATATGCGTTCGACCCCAACAGCGAGGATTACAGGGTGATTGAGGTCAATGCCCGCCTTTCCCGCTCGTCGGCGCTGGCTTCCAAGGCCACCGGCTACCCGCTGGCATTCGTGGCTGCAAAACTCGGCCTGGGCTACGGTTTGTTTGAACTCAAGAATTCCGTGACAAAGACCACTTCGGCATTCTTCGAGCCGGCCCTCGACTATATAGTCTGCAAGATTCCCCGTTGGGATCTCGGCAAATTCCAGGGCGTTGACAGGGAACTGGGCTCCTCAATGAAATCGGTGGGCGAGGTTATGGCCATAGGCCGCACCTTTGAGGAGGCCATCCAAAAGGGCCTCAGGATGATAGGTCAGGGGATGCACGGATTTGTGGAAAACAAGGTGCTGCAGGTGCCGGACATAGACAAGGCCCTCAGAGAACCTACCGACAAGCGCATCTTCGTCATTTCCAAGGCTATGAAGGCGGGTTACACCGTGGATCAGATTCACTCCCTCACCAAGATAGACAAGTGGTTCCTCTACAAACTGCAGGGTATTGTTGAAACCGACAGTGACCTCCAGCGTTACGACAGAGTGGAGGACGTTCCCGCAGCGCTGATGCTCGAAGCCAAGCAGAAGGGATTCAGCGACTTCCAGATAGGTCGCGCCTTGCTCAAGGACAAGATGGCGGAAGAGGCGGAGCAGGAGATTCTCGAGGTGCGGGAGCAGCGTAAGAAATATGGTATTCTCCCTGTTGTCAAGCAGATTGACACCCTGGCGGGAGAGTTCCCCGCCCAGACCAACTACCTCTACCTCACCTACAACGGAGTTGCTTCGGATATCGATTTCCCCGCTCCCAAGGCGGATGACATCTCCACCCAGGCGGTCATCGTACTCGGTTCGGGAGCTTACCGCATAGGCTCTTCCGTGGAGTTTGACTGGTGTTCGGTGAATGCCCTGACCACTGCCCGCAAGCAGGGCTATCGTTCGGTGATGATCAACTACAACCCCGAGACGGTTTCCACCGACTACGATATGTGCGACAGGCTTTACTTTGACGAGTTGACTTTCGAGAGGGTGATGGACATCATTGACCTTGAGACCCCCCACGGGGTGATTCTCTCGGTGGGAGGACAGATACCCAACAACCTTGCAATGCGGCTCGACGAGCAGAAGGTTCCCATCCTCGGCACTCAGGCCAGATATATCGACAATGCCGAAGACCGCCAGAAGTTCTCCTCGATGTGCGACAGCATCGGAGTGGTGCAGCCCGCGTGGAAGGAACTTACCAATATGGACGATGTCAACAGTTTCATCGAGCAGGTGGGATTCCCGGTGCTGGTGCGTCCCTCGTATGTCCTCTCGGGGGCGGCGATGAACGTTTGTTCCAACCAGGACGAACTGGTGCGCTTCCTGCAGATGGCCGCCAACGTAAGCCAGAAGCATCCCGTGGTGATATCCCAGTTCATTGAGGGCGCAAAGGAGATTGAGATGGATGCAGTGGCCGACAAGGGGGAGATTGTGGCATACGCCATCAGCGAACACGTGGAGTTTGCCGGTGTCCATTCGGGAGACGCCACCATCCAGTTCCCGCCGCAGAAACTCTATTACGAGACTATGCGCCGCATCAAGAAGGTTGCCAAAAAAATAGCCGCCGAACTCCATATTTCGGGCCCCTTCAACATTCAGTTCATGGCCCGCGACAACGACATCATGGTGATCGAGTGCAACCTGAGGGCGTCCCGCTCGTTCCCGTTTGTGAGCAAAGTGCTTAAACTCAACCTTATAGAACTGGCTTCGAACATAATGCTCGGAGTGCCTTACGAACGTCCCACCAAGACCGAGTTTGACCTCGACTATGTGGGTATCAAGGCATCTCAGTTCTCCTTCTCCCGTCTGCAGAAGGCTGACCCCGTGCTGGGTGTGGATATGTCCTCCACCGGCGAGGTGGGCTGTCTGGGAGATGACACCAACTGCGCCATACTCAAATCGATGCTTTCTGTGGGGCTGCGCATCCCCGATAAGGACAAGGGCATTCTCATCTCATCGGGAAATGCCCGTCAGAAGGCCAACCTGCTTACCCCGTGCAAGCAGCTCACCGATGCCGGCTACCGTCTCTATGCCACCGCCGGCTCCTACCGCTACCTTGTGGAGAACGGAATCCCCTGCACGCAGGTCTATTGGCCGAGCGACGACAATGAGCCGCAGGCTCTCGATATGCTGCGCAACAGGCAGATAGATATGGTCATCAACATCCCCAAGAACCTCACTTCCCACGAGTTGACCAACGGTTACAAGATTCGTCGCGCAGCCATCGACTTCAATGTCCCCCTGCTTACCAACGACCGACTTGCCACCTCGTTCGTGAATGCCTTCACCACAATGGACATAAACGACATCGCCATCAAGGCATGGGACGAATACTAACCTATCAAACCACAATATTATGGATACACAGAATGTTGATATCTTCCTGTCAGTGAACGCCAAGAAGTTCCCACCTCTCCATCTCCAGAGCATCAGGGAGGCACTCTATGCCGCTGATGAGTCAAAGTACATAGTGCTTACCTCACTGGAATTCAGGGATCCCGACATTATGCTCCTGCTCTCAATCGTTGTCGGACAGTTAGGCGTTGACCGCTTTCTGCTCGGACAAGTGGGTATGGGCATTCTCAAGCTTCTGACCGGCGGCCTGTGCGGTATCCTCTGGCTCATAGATATTTTCGGTGTCAGGAACAAGGCAAGGGAGTACAACCACCAGCTCCTGAAGCAGACATTGGGAATTTAAGACGCTTTCAAGCAGCTGTTTCCAAACATCCTGACAAACTATGAAACCCCGAGAGAAGCATATCGGGATTGTCGCGGTTCTGGCGGGATACCTCTATCTGTTTATCACGCGCAGCGGTCTCGACACGTCCCGCGATTTCACGGTGTGCCTTTTCAAGCGGCTGACAGGAGTTCCCTGCCCGGGTTGCGGTACAATCCGGGCGACAAGGCTGTTGTTCCAAGGGGACATTATTGGTTCCGTAATGACCAATCCTTTGGGTATGGTGCTGCTGGTCTGCTCGGTGGCGTTTATCGCCCTGAGCGTCACCGACATTGTACAGAAGACCGACAGGGTGGGGCAGATTGCTACCCGCCCTTTACGCAAATGGCAAATGGCCGTCCTGCTGGCGCTGGTCGCGACCAACTGGGTCTGGAATATAGTCAAGATGAACTGATATTCTGCGATCGGACGTTACTTACGGACCTGTCCGCTGCCGTTGATGAGCCACTTGTAGGTGGTCATCTCACACAATCCCATAGGGCCGCGGGGGCCGAGTTTCTGGGTGCTGATGCCTATTTCGGCGCCGAGGCCGAACTGCCCGCCATCGGTGAAACTGGTGGGGGCGTTGACATAAACGCACGCGGCATCTACTCTCGTCTGGAAGGTTTCACCCCTTTGGACATCATCCGTTACAATGCTTTCGCTGTGACCGGAACCGTAAGTGGCAATATGCTGGAGACATTCTTCAAGAGTGTCCACCACTTTAAGTGACATTTTGTAGTCCATAAACTCCGTGCCGTAACTCTCGCTGGTGGCGTGCAGCAGCAGATGGGCGGGATAGGCCCCTTCAAGAGAGGCGTGGCTCCTTTCGTCGCAATATATCTCCACCGACTTCTCTGCCAGCGAGGCCACGAGTTCAGGCAGGTCTGCCAGGCGGGAGGAGTGAACCAGGAGGCAGTCCAGGGCGTTGCAGACACTCACGCGGCGGGTTTTGGCATTTTCGACAATTTTTCTGCCCATCTCCAGATCGCCGAACTCGTCAAAATAGCAGTTCACCACGCCGGCACCGGTTTCGATGCAGGGCACCCTGGCATTGTCCCGTACAAACGAGATAAGCCGCTTGCCGCCACGGGGAATCACAACATCCACGTAATCCACCGCTCCCAGCATCTCCAGGGCGGCTTCGTGGGTGGCAGGCAGCAGGGCCACAGCGTTGGGGTTGATGCCTTCGGCAGCGAGGGTGTCTCGTATGATGCTCTCGGCAACCCTATTGGAACAGTCGGCATCCCTGCCCCCCTTCAGAATGCACGCATTGCCGCTTTTGAGACAAAGCGAAAACACGTCGAAGGTGACGTTGGGACGCGCTTCGTAAATCACTCCAATAACACCGAAGGGGACGCTCACCTTCCGCAGGCGGAGGCCGTTGGGCAGGGTTCTTTCCTCAATGGTTCTGCCGAGAGGGTCGGGCAACGCCGCAACGCAGCGGATGTCGGAGGCGATGGCTTCAATCCTAACCTCGGTGAGTTGCAGTCTGTCATACAGCGGATTGTCCTTCTCCATACGCTCCAGATCCCGGGCATTGGCTTCGAGCAGCTCGGCGGAGCGTTGCTGCAGATTGTCTGCCAAGTGCAGCAGCACTGCCTTTCTCTGCTCCTCAGAAAGGGAAACTATATCGGCGGAGGCGCTACGCACCGCGGCGAATGTTTGGTCAAGACTCATTTTGTGAATTCGGTGTAAGGGGTGTCGGGGTCGGCTTCGAGAATTATTCGGCAGAGGATGTTCTCCCGTTTGCCGTTGGCTATCAGAACCCTGATGCCGCTCTGGGCAACACTGCGGGCCACGTGGTATTTCGACTGCATCCCTCCGCGGCCGCGGCTGCTTTTGGCTTCGCAGATGCAGTCGGAGCGGTCGTTGGCGCCGGTGATGGTTCTTATGATTTGTGAACCTGGCAGCGACGGGTCTCCGTCATACACTCCGTCTATATTGCTCAGAATAACCAGCGTTTCGACATCCATCATAGTGGAGACGAGGCCGGAGAGTTCGTCGTTGTCTGTGAACATGAGTTCGGTGATGCTCACGGTGTCGTTTTCGTTGACTATGGGGAGGACACCGCTTTTTAGCATCGCCTCCATACAACCTTTCTGGTTGTTGAAAAACGGCCCCGGGGTGAAATCCTCCTTCATCGTAAGCACTTGTCCCACGATTATGTCATAGTTCTTGAACAGTGTGTGATAGAGGTCCATCAGCCGAACCTGCCCCACTGAGGAGAAGACCTGCCGCTGCTCCACACTGTCGAGTTCCGGCTCCGCCCCGAGGATGCTGCGACCGCAGGCTACCGCACCGCTGGTCACGAGAATCACCTCGTAGCCGGCAGAGCGCAGCCCGGCAATCTGATCCACCAAAGAGGAAACCCTGGTCACGTCGAGGGTTCCGTCGCTGCGGGTAAGAACATTGCTGCCCACCTTGATTACTATTCTGGACATGTTAGAAGCTGTTTAAATTTGATTCAAATTTTTATTTATGGAATGTTTTTAAGCAGGTTT
>JABUTP010000029.1 GCA_021443625.1 Bacteroidales bacterium
GGTGGTCAGCTTCACGCCGGTGCCGTCACTCCAGATGTCCTTCTCATATACTTCTCCAAGGTAGTACCGGTCCATATATATACCGAAGAGACCTTCGTCCCTTGTCATCTTTGTTCTCTCCCCACCGGCGTTGTAGGTGAACTGCGTACTGAGGTCACTCTCCGTAAATCCTATGCCGGCCGGCCTGTCAAAACTCGTCATGGTTATATGGCCATACTCCGGCACGTATGCCTCGTGGTCTTCGTCGGTGACACTTCCCGTCGTCCTGTATGGGTCCGCCGAGTCTGCATACTCCAGCGACAGATGCAGGATGCCGTCGTTGTCGCGGTGCAGCACGTTGCCGTTGGTGGCGTATGACATGTTCACCTGGCTGTAGTCCAACTCGGGACGTATATCGTCGGTGAATGTCTGCAATGCCGACTGCAGCCGGTTATGGCTGTCATAGGCGAACGTCTCCCTGTATCCGAAGACGTTGTCCTGCCGCCACAGCATGTTCCCGGAAACGGAGTCGTAACTGTAATAGAGGTCATGCACGACGTCATTGCCCGCGCTGCGCACCATTCGTCCCTGAGGGATGCCGGTGGACGTGAAGGCATAGGTGCGATGCGCCGTCCCAGTAGTAATAGCCATAGGCTGCCCGAGGACGTTCTCTGCGGTTTTCCTCCATACAGTGATACCGTTGCCTTGAGAAGCGGTGACAGCGGCATTATGGCCGTTGGCGTATTCGAACGACTCCGTGGTTATGGCTCCGTCCCCGTTTGAATAGCCAACCGAAACCACATTGCTCCCCTCACCATAGCCGTAGGTCTTCCGCAGCCAGTTGTCGGCATCGGCATACTCTGTCTCGGTGATGACCCGTCCGAGGTTGTCGTAGGTATATGTCCTTGCGGTACCATTGGTGGAGATCTCACTCAACAGCTTTCCGTAACTGCTGCAGGTTGAGGATGTGCCGTAGGTGAAGGTTGTGTTGAACTCGGGTCTGCTGATGCCGGACACCCTTCCATATCGGTCATAATGCGTGGTTACGGTGCCGTTGGGTCCCGTGCTTGCCACGCTGCTCGTCCCGTCAGCATTGTCAGTATATGCCGTGGTCCTGCTGCCCGCACTTGGGTCAACAATAGCCGTGCGTCTGCCGACAGAGTCGTAAGAGAATGTGGTCTCCACACTCTGGCTGCTTCCCGCAGGGGTGACGGTGACTTTGGCCGGCTGGGCGTCATCCCGAAGCGTATAGGTGATGGCGCCGCCGGGGTCGCTGACGCGGATGACGTCTCCGGAGGCATTGGTGGTGATGGTAGTGCTTACGCCGTCACTCGTAGTGGTGGTAGATGTCCCGCTGTACTCCCAAGTCGTCTGCTTTCCGCCGGCTTCGTGGAGACTGACGGGACGGTCATAGACGTCATAGGCATACGTATTCCAGTAAGTGGGACCGGCCGCAGTGTCCTTGTACGGAAGGCTTGTCCGCAACAGTCGGCCCCGGCTGTCGTACTCCCGTTCCGCGTATTGCCAGCTTCCGTCATAACGTAGATTCGCGCTCCTTACCTCGCGGCCGAGGGCATCGTACCATACCCTGGTGGCGGGTCTTCCCGTGACGGTATTCGTCACGCGGAAGAGTCCGGGCTCTCCGGCCACACTCCACGCCATAGTGCCTGCCTGCACCGTACTGTCAGGCAGCGTGGTCTTCGTAAGGTTGCCCCACGTGTCATAGTCATATTCCGTGCTGCGGCCCAGCCAGTCCGTGGCAAGCGACGGGTTACCATATTTGTCATATCCCGAATATGCCATTGTACGGCCGAGGATGTCGGTGTCCGATATCAGATGGCGGCCGAGGGTGTCGTAGGTGTATGTCGTCTCATTGAAGGTGGTGGCTCCATAGGATGCACTCTTTTCGCTCGTGACGTTGCCGTGGACGTCATACTGCCACCGCTGCTCGGACAGGAGGCTGGTGCCGTCAGTGCCCACGTATGTCTTTTTCGTCAACGGCCGGAGGCTCCCGTCGTATGTCATTACCGTGCGTGTCTTCCAGGTCTGATATCCCCAGCAGCCCGCCTCGCGGACAACGGTCTCTGTCCCAACTGTACCGAGAGCATACTTCGTTGGACTTATGCTGTTCTGGTAGGCAAGGCTCCGGTAGGTAAGGACGGTGGTCTCGTTATGGAGAGCGTCAGCGCCTATGCTGTACCTTGTCTGTATCAAGGCCGGAAGGTCATAACTGCCGTAGGTATAGATTGTCGATATTGCAACACCGGTCAAGGCATCCGTCTTCATCGTGGAGGTCAGTCGAGGATTCAGCTTCCCGTATGGGGAGGAGTTGTTGTCATACTCCATCTCCGTCACCGATATCGGCTCCTGATTGTAGTACATCCCCTGCTCCTGCCTGATGACGCAACAGAACTTCTCGGGGTCATAGTACGTCTTGCCGCTCCGCCATTGGGAGGCACCTCCCATAGTATCCAGCACGCGTATCATCCTGAACCCGCAGAAACCCAGCCCAAGGGTGCTGGCGGTGGCATTGAAATATCTGTAGGTGTTTGCTCTTATGACCTGCTCCTCTCCGGAAACGCTCATCTTTACGGATTCGTCATACAACAGATACAACGGCATCGCTACTCCGCAGAAGCCATCGCCGTCGGAGGGCAGACTTGCGTCAATGTCATAGACCTCCGGAACGACATAGCCCAGCATGGGAACGCACGAGGACATCTCCCGGTATTCATTCTCCGTGCGTTTGCCGAAGCCGTCCCCGAATGATGTAAGCAGACGCCTCTCCTGAAGGTTCCTAAGGTATGTGTAGCAGTAAACGCAATCCCCGTCCACCTTTATGAAATTGCTCATCCCATTGTAGTTGGTGATGTTGCAGGGGAGTATGCCTTCCGTACCGCTAATGGGATGGCTACCGTTGATGGTAGGACTTATCTCACCATTCTGATTAAGGTAGGTATGAAGCCTGTTTTGGCGCGCAACGACAAGGTCCGGCAGCCCGTCCCTGTTCACATCCATGAACATGAACTTGTCTCCTTCATAGTGGGGCACATTGAACGTGCCGCTCACAAACTGCTGTCCGTTGAATGACCTGACGCTCCACACATCCGACGTGGTGTTCCTGTTCACTATGTCTATGTATCCGTCGGCATTAAGGTCCGTGACGAAGGTGGCGTCGGCACTCCCTGTCATATCATTGGACGTCACCCCCGGATACGTCCCGTCAAGGGTGAAGCCACTGTCAGTCCCCTGATACGAGTATGCGTTCATCCCCGTGGCGGTGAATCGGCACAACTCTGTCCTGGAATCTGCATCAATATCCAACGATATTATGTTTTTGGCATCATCAAGGGATAAGCCGAACACTGTCTGGCGCTTGAGGACTGTTCCATCCTCGAGGTCGATGACCGTACCCTCACTGGTCTGGGACTTACCGAAGCAGTTCTCGTCGTATGAATACACCAGCAGGCGCGTCTTTCCGTCGCCCACATAGTCTCCGAAGTAGTATGCCAGCTGGCTGGGACTCGTGAACCGTGGATTCTCCACATTGCCCGTAACGTACGTGTTGATGGTTCGCGAGGTGAAATCTTCGGTATCGCCGTCGTATTCGTAGATGGTGATGAGCAGGTTTGTCCTGTTGCTTCCGGTACCGTTATGGTTCACCTTGACTATCTCATCCACGCCGTCGCCATCAACGTCAACCGCCTCCACCGTCTGGAAGCCCTCCCCTGCGACGATGGTTCTCGCCTGACTGAAGAACGTCCTGTTATACGGGAAGATGAGGATGGCCTGGTCCGGACTGTAACTGCTCCCATATCGGTACCTGTAGTCAAACGGCACCCACACCCTCTCCAACTGGGCATAAGTGCTGAATGACGGATAGATGATGATGCCGTCACCGCAACTGTCGGGCACAAGCTTGCCCCGCCGGTAGATGAACTCATTCCCCGATTGCGTGAAGGCACTTGACAGGATTATAGAATCTCTCGCCGCGAAGTCATTGGCAACATATTCCTCATTGCCGTACCCGAAGGTGAGGGGGAGAATAGTCTCCTCTCCCACCGTGCACGACAGTCCGGCAAGCAGCGTCGTCCCTTCTTCGCTGGTGTGGAACAGCCTGTATGTCCGGAGTTCCTCCCCATCGACACTTGACGTGACGGTCTTCAGCACCTTCCTCTCCGAATAGGTCTTACCCAGAAAATAGCGGTTCACATAGTCATCCCGGTCTTCATACCCGAAATGTATCGACGCCACAAGCGGACGCGTAGCGTCTCCACCATACCGTATATCCGAAATATGATAAACGCCATCCGACTCTATATACGAGAAGGTCATATAGTTCCCCCGTACATCCTCTATGCGTGTGACGGGATATGACAGCACTGCCATAGTCGAGTATAGGGAGACACCGTATTCGGCCCTGCTACCGTCGGGGTACAGCACCTCAAACCGTCGCGCATATCCGGCACTTTCGGTGATGCGGGCAAGGATGTGCCCCCGGGCGGTAATATACGGATACGTGTCGGACAGGATGTCCGTATTCTGCACCAACGGAACGCCATCAAGCGCGAACTCCGGCTCAGTGAGTGAGGCGGCATCGCTCGTACCGTGGTAGTATATGTTCTTGTTGGTCTGCGTGATGACGGAGACGCCGCCTATCGTCCAGCCATACCCGGCAACGCCATTGCCAGCCTGGCTATTGTATCGGAGGCTTATGGACGGCACCTGCGGAAGTCCGGCGGCCGTAATTACGGGAATCGTATATATCCTTGCCCCGCTGGGAGTTAGGCCCTCCTCGTACGGAATCTGACCGACAGTGTAGGTGGTATCGATGATGCAGGCTCCGGCAGCACTCTTCGCCCCCTTCTGCGGAGGCGCCGACGCCTCCAGATAACACTCCGGAGAAAATTTCAATCCCTTGATGTCCGTCCTGCGTGCAGGCAGCGCTCCGAAGTCGTAACGGTTCGGAAGGTATGTGACACTGGTATCCCCCCCTGCTGAAACGACAACCAGACTGTCCCCGGGTACTTTAGACGGGACCGAAGGATTAACCTCGCCTGCCGCAACACCCGACGTCTGGGCCCCAACACTGAAGGTCAGCATTATCAGCGCTCCAAGCACAGTTCCTCTCATATACTTGGAAACGCTCATACAGGCACTGTTTTAACGGGGGAATGATTACGATATTACTTACGTAAAGTTAGACATTTCCGGGAACTTTGTAACAATAACTGCGAATCATATATACGTCATTTGTTGACAACGGACAAAGCCTTGGCTGGAGTGCAGCTTCTAAACTATGCCCGAAAAACCCATGAAGGCCATGGCCATGATGCCCGCAGTGATGAGGGCTATGGGGATCCCCTGAAATGATTTGGGGACTTTGCTGAGTTCAAGTTGTTCGCGGATACCGGCAAAGAGGACTATGGCAAGGCCGAAGCCAAGTGCCGAAGCCACGGCGAAAACCACCGACTGGCCGAGGTTCAGCGTAATGGACTCGCCGCCGAAGGTAAACTGTTTCTGCACCACCATAAGGGCCACGCCCAGCACGGCGCAGTTGGTAGTGATGAGCGGGAGGAATATGCCCAGGGCTTGATATAGAGAAGGGCTTATCTTCTTGAGTATAATCTCGACCATCTGCACCAGGCCTGCAATTACCAGAATGAAACTTACGGTCTGGAGGAACTCTATCCTGAGAGGAACCAGCACGTAATTCTGGAGCAGCCAGGTGACGCAGGTAGCCAGCGCCATGACAAAAGTTACCGCAGCGGACATTCCGGCCGCTGTCCCCACTTTCTTGGAGACGCCCAGGAAGGGACAGATACCCAGAAACTGCGACAGAAGGATATTGTTGACAAATACCGCAGATATTATGATAAGAATGTATGTCATGACTTTTTAGCTGTTAGTTTCTTGAAAATCACCATAAGATAACCGAGCACGAGGAACGCTCCGGGGGCAAGGACAAATATCAGGACGCCGTCTGCGCCGCCTATGAAACTCCAGCCGAAGACCGAGCCGCTGCCCAGAATTTCCCGTACCAGACCTATCACCGTGAGCGAGAGGGTGAAGCCGAGTCCGATGCCGATGCCGTCGCACGCCGACTCTATGACATTGTGTTTGTTGGCAAACGCTTCGGCGCGTCCCAGCACTATGCAGTTCACCACAATCAGGGGTATGAACAGGCCCAATGTCTCATAGAGGGAAGGGAGATAGGCCTGCATAAGCAGTTGGATGATGGTCACAAAGGCCGAGATTATGACTATGTAGGAAGGGATGCGCACCTTGTCGGGAATAAAGCGCGCCACTGCCGAAATCACCATATTGGACATTATGAGAACGCACATTGTGGCAACGCCCATACCCATACCGTTGATGGCCGAGGTTGTGGTTCCCAATGTGGGGCACATTCCCAAAACGAGAGAGAAAGTGGGGTTCTCCCTGATGATTCCACTGAGAATCTGTTGTATTTTGCTCATCGTCTTTCCTCCTTAATTCTGATTGATGGTTTCGTCGGCAGGCTGCGAATCTGCAGCTTCCGCTGCGGCAGCCAGTTGCAGATAAACGTCGTAGGCACTCTTCACCGCCTTTGTGAATGCTCGGGAGGTGATGGTTGAGGCCGTAATGGCATCCACGTCACCCGCGCCGTCTTTCTTTACGCCGAGTCTGAACGAGTCGGGATGCTTTCCGGCAAACTGCTGGCGGAAGCCCCCTTTCGCTGAAATCTTGGCACCGAGGCCGGGAGTCTCACTGTGGGAGATGACCGAAGTGCCGTAGATGGCACCCGTGGCGGTCTCCACCCCAACCATAATGGTAAAGGGGCCACCGAACCCAATGGAAGAACTCTTGATGGCGTATCCTACCACCTCTCCCCCCTTGCTCGCGGTGTAAACCTCATAGACGGTGCCACCGCACTCCACGTCGGATTTGGCTATATCCTGGAATTCCGGAACCACCTCCGCCACAGCCCTGTTGGTCTTCTCGATGTTGGCTATCCGGATGGGTTCTTCAGTAAACTGATTCACGACTGCCAGCAATCCCGAGCATATCAGGCAGATGATGCCCAGCGAAAGCAGCATATTGGTCAATTTTGATTCTTTCTTTGCCATAACTACCTCCTATTAAGCGAATCTTTTGGGTTTGCACCAGCTGTTGAGCAGCGGCACAACGCAGTTCATTATGAGAATGGCAAACGAAACCCCTTCGGGGAACGAGCCGAAGTAGCGGATGAGAACCGTTATCACACCTATGCCCACACCGAAAATGATTTGCCCTTTGGCGGTCATCGGGGATGTCACGTAGTCGGTGGCCATAAAGATGGAGCCGAGCAGAAGACCGCCGGTGAGCAGATTGAACACGGGTCCGGTAAAGGCCTCGCTGTCGCACAGGAAGAAGATGGTGGTCATCAGAGCCACGGTCACCCAGATGCTGAGGGTGATGTGGGGTTTGATGACGCGTCTTGCCAGCAAATAGACAAAGCCCAGGATGAGGGCCAGAGCGGATACCTCGCCGGCAGAGCCGCCTATGCGGACAAACAACAGCTGGGAAGCCGAAAGGGCCTCAATCTGCCCCTCATTGGCAAGGGCGAGCGGAGTGGCGCCGGAGAATGCATCCGCGTGGGCGAAGAAACTCTGGGGATCCACCGTCCAGTTGGTCATCAGTGCGGGGAATGAAATGAGGAGGAACACACGCCCCACCAACGCGGGGTTGAAGACATTCTGTCCCAACCCGCCGAAGGTCATCTTGGCTACGCCGATGGCCACCACGGCGCCCACCGCCACCAGCCAGCAGGGGGCCGAAGTGGGGAGGTTGAGAGCCAGCAGAATACCCGTGACAACAGCCGAAAGGTCGCCGATGGAGGGTTCTTCCTTCAACACAAATTTCTGGATGAGATATTCAACCGCAACACAAACCGCAACGCTGGTAAGCAGGAGTTTGAGCGAAGCCCATCCGAAGCACCATACCGAAACGAGCATGGCGGGGGCAAGGGCTATGATGACATCCGCCATCAGGCTCCTGGTGGAGGTTGACGTGTGTATGTGCGGCGAAGGTGAAACTATCTTGTTTGACATATCGCTTCGTATTACTTTCTTGATCTGATTATTTTCATTACTTCCCCTTTGCTTACCCGTATCATATCCAGCAGAGGGATGCAGGCGGGGCAGGTATATTGGCAGCTGCCGCATTCGATGCAGTCGAACACGCGGTGCTCCTCAAGGGCATCGTACATCCCTCCCGCGCGGGAGAGTTTGTTGAGACGCCAGGGTTCGAGCCCCATAGGGCACGCCTCGGCGCACTTGCCGCAGCGGATACAGTTGCTCTCGCGGCTCCTTGCGGTCTGCTGTGCGGTGAGGAGAAGGAGGCAGGACGAACCTTTCTGCGTGGTGGCTTCGATGTTTGCCACCGCCTTGCCCATCATAGGACCGCCCGAAATGACTTTGGCAGCGTCTTCGGGGAGACCTCCGGCCGCCTCCAGCACTGCGGAGAGGGGGGTTCCCAGACGCACCCTGAAATTGCGGGGTGCGGCGAGACATTCGCCGGTTACGGTCATCACCCTTTCGTAGAGGGGTTTACCCTTCTGAACTGCCTCATACACGGCAAATGCTGTGGCGATGTTCTGCACCACGCAACCCGTCTCTATGGGCAAGCCGCCAGATGGTACACGACGCCCCGTAACGGCATCTATCAGTTGCTTTTCTCCCCCTTGGGGGTATTTTTTCTTCATACGGAGAACCTCGACGCCGGGCCAAGACTTGGCGGCCTCACCCATTGCGGCAATGGCAAGGGGCTTGTTCTCCTCGATTGCGATGAAGATTTTCTTCACATCGAGCACGCGGGCCATAATCACGGCGCCGATGACGACCTGCTCCGGAGCCTCCAGCATCAGACGGTTGTCGGCCGTGACATACGGCTCGCACTCGGCACCGTTGATGATGAGGAACTCGGCGTTCTTTCCCGGAGGGGGGGCCAGCTTGATGTGGGTGGGGAATGTCGCGCCTCCCATTCCAACAACGCCGGCGGCCTTGATTTTTGCCAGAAGTTCGGCGGGTTCGCCCTTGATTTCCCTGACAATTTCAGGGGAAAGGTCTATGCCGTCGGCATATTCATCCCCTTCGACGTCGATGGAGACGTGCATCACCATATTGCCGGCTATGTCCGCCATTGGCTGGACTGCCGAGACTGTGCCCGAAACCGAAGAGTGGACAAAGCCCGACACGAAACCGGTGGGTTCTGCGATGACCTGGCCAACCTTGACCTTGTCACCGACCGCAACTATGGGGGTGGCCGGTGCACCGAGGTGCTGGGCCATTGATATATTAACTTTCTGCAGCGGCGGGAACTGCTCGGTCTCCGCCATTGCGGCTATTTTATGGTCGTGCGGATGGATACCGCCCATTGCAAAAGTCTTCTTTTTCATTTTAGTATCCTCCTGTTTTAGATTGACTGAAACGTCGGGGGAATGGCCTCCGCCTCCTTGGCTGTTTCCTTGGCGGCCTCCTGCGCAGCCTCCTGCGCCTTGCGCTTGCGTTCGGCTATGCGCGCCTTGACGGCCTCCTTGTCAAGCGGTTTGGGGAAGTTGGCGGAATGGATGGCGCCGGTGGGGCAGACCGCCTCACATTCGCGGCACAGTTTGCATTTGGCGGGGTCAATGACAGCCACGTTCCCGTCCACGGTGACGGCATCGTGAGTGCAGATCTTGGCACAGATTCCGCACCCTATGCAAGCTGCCGAACAGGCCTTCTTCACTGCGGGGCCCTTGTCCTTGTTGGCACAACTTACCCAGAGACGCATCCCTTTGGGTCCTTTGACCCTGATGTCTATGATGCCTTTGGGGCAGGCCTTGGCACAGGCTCCGCAGGCGGTGCATTTGGCCTCATCCACCACGGGAAGACCCGTCCCGGGGTCCATCGAGATGGCGTCGAACTTGCAGGCGTTGGTGCAGTCGCCGCACCCGAGACAGCCGTAACGGCAGGCAGTATCACCGCTGTAAAGCGCCGCCTTGACCTTGCAGGAGGCATAACCGTCGTAGTCATTGGTTTTGGGCCTGTTTTCGCATGACCCGTTGCAGCGGAGCACTGCGACCCTGGGGGCCTGTGCCACCACCTCCCTGCCCAGGAGGGCGGCTATCTTCTGCATTGTTTCAGAACCGCCGACGGGGCATAACAAATCCCCCATCTCGGAAGCCTCCACCACCGATTGCGCGAAGGCACGGCAACCCGCGTTGCCGCAACCGCCGCAGTTTGCACCCGGCAGCAGCGCCTCGACCTGATCGATGCGCTCATCTTCATCCACCTTGAAGGTTTTGGCCACCAGAAACAGGACGGCAGCCAGAAACACGCCGATGGCGGTCAGGCAGATGACTGTAATAATTATTGGATTCATTGAAAAATTGATGTGTTTGTAGTAATTTTCAAACTACTAAATTAGTCAATTTTTCCGAATTGTGAGCAAATATCGGGTATAGATTTACCCCGATTGTCCTATTCTGTGATTTTTCGCTCTATGGCAAAGGTGAAGACGCGGTTGAGTCTGCTGCGGAAGATGGCCACGAAGACGTAATAGACGGCCACTGCGGCAAGGGAGAGAAGCCCCGTCAGCAATTCGCT
>JABUTP010000002.1 GCA_021443625.1 Bacteroidales bacterium
AACCTGCTGGCATACGATTACAGACACAACACGATAGGTTTTGTGGGTTCCATAGCATATAATTTCAAAGATATGATAGTCCGCACCCTCTCGCGCAGCGGTGTCAGGGTGGGTGCTGTATTGAAGTCCCCGATAGACGAACTTGTCAAATACCATATCCAGAATGGCTGATTCCAGAGAGATGGTTTTCCGCACTTTGGCGGGTCGCAAACTGATGGGCGAAGCGTTGGAATCCAATGCTGCGACACTGGTCCGTTGTGTGGAGAAGCTGTTGCCGCCGGTCAGAAAATGCCACCGGATTTTTGTCGTGGAGGATTGCGAGGGTGCGCTCGGTAGAATCATTCCCGCATCGGGCAACGGAAAGGCGGTTGCGCTGGCAAGTGTTTCGCCCCGCGAAGGCGGCTCCGATGCCTGGCAGCAGATGCTGGCGGCGGACATCACCCGTGGTGAGGCGGTGGTGGCACTGGACCCCGAAGGCGGCAGCGGTTTTGCGGCAAAGGCGGTCAGGGATGCCCGCCGCAACGGGATGGTTACGGTTGCGGTCTCCTGCAGCCCCTCTTCTCCCACCATCCACTGCGCAGAATATCCCGTTGCGCTTACCTTTGACCCTCAGTCGGATATGGATGAGGCAATGCGGGTTGAAGCCTGCTGTATGGCGGTTGACGTGCTGCTTTGCTCCATCGTGTCAAGTCTTGAGGAAACGGCTGCCGGTACATCCGGAAAGCCGCAGGAGGACCAGATGCTCCAAAGGGCCTGCGAAGCCCTGATGCAGCAGACCGGAATTGAAGATGCCCGATACGCGGCCTCACTCATCCTGCAATACGGCTCGGTGAGAAGGGCGGTGAAAGAATACAACAAAAAGAACAATGGTTAAACAGAATTATCACTCCAAACTGCTTGAAGAGGCGGTGGACCAGATAGCAACCCTCCCCGGAATCGGGCGGAGGAGCGCTCTGAGGCACGCCCTTTTCCTCCTGTCCCAGCCTAAGGAAAACGTGAAACGGTTTGTGGAAGCGATAGATGATATGCGCAGCCGGGTGGAATACTGCCCGGTTTGCAATATGATTGCCGACTCCGGGGTATGCCCCGTGTGCAGTGACGTGGCAAGAGACCGCGAAACGGTGTGCGTGGTGGAAAGTTACAGTGATGTCATTAGCATCGAGAACACCGGCCAGTACAAAGGGTTGTACCATGTGCTTGGGGGAGTCATCTCGCCTATGGACGGCGTGGGCCCGTCCGATCTTCCCATCGCCGAACTGGTGCAGCGGGTGGCTTCGGGCAGTGTCAGGGAGGTGCTGCTGGCACTCGACACCAATATGGAGGGGGAGACCACATCCCTCTACATTTACCGGAAGATTGAAGGCTACGGGGTAAACGTCACCACCATTGCCCGCGGCGTCTCGTTCGGGGACGAACTGGAATATGCCGATGAACTGACTCTGGGCCGTGCCATCCGCGACCGTCGCAATTTTGAAATAGCATAAAGAGTATGTCATACATAGAGATTTTTCTTCTGGCCATAGGGCTCTGCTTTGACACCCTTGCCCTTTCGGTGATAGGGGGGGCGGCCATCGACAGAGTCACCTTCTCCAGACACCTTAAAATCGACGGGACTTTCGGTCTGGTGCAGGGCGGTTTCACTTTTGCCGGCTGGGCGCTGGGATTTTCCTTCCTCTCCCTCATAAACTCTTTTGACCACTGGATTGCATTCGCACTGCTGCTTTTCATCGGGGGCAAAATGTTTCTGGATGCTTTCCGGGACGGGCAGGAGGAACAGAACGTCGATCTGCTGAGTTTCGGGAGTCTCTTTCTGGCGGCGGTGGCCACCAGCATAGATGCCCTGGCGGTGGGGGTTTCGATGGCAATGGCCGACATTCCCATCCAACGGATGCTCATTGCCTTCCTCATTATCGGGGGTGTGACGGCTGCAGTGGCAGCGTTCGGTCTTGCCGGCGGCAGGCTGGCGAGCCGTCTTCTCGGGAAACGGACGGGGATGGTCGGAGGTCTGGTTCTCATTGCCATAGGTGTCAAAATATTGATGACACATCTTGTTTTTTAGAAACAAAGGGTTACCTTTGCCGTTTGTTAGGGTGGTTTTGCCCTTTTTCAAATACATGATTTCGGTTTTGAACATAAAGTTTGTGAAAACGTCCCCTCGAGAACGGGTGTTGGTATTCTGCAGTTAACCAGAGTATTAACCTGTTTTTCGTGGTCCTATGATCGAAATCTTTTACAAAAACAACCAGCAAGCATTCAATTCTACAACCAATCTCGGCGACTTGAGGAGTCTCAAGCCGGAGGATGTGCTGTGGATAGATTTGTTCGACCCCGAGGGTGAGGAGAAGCGCACCGTCGAGGAATATCTCCACACGACTCTCCAGAGCCGCGCCCAGGCCGAGGAGATTGAGAGTTCTTCCCGTTATTGGGAGGACGATGCGTCCATTTTCATAAACACCAACTTCCTGATTCCTGGCCCCGAGAATTACTCCATGGAGTCGGTTTCCTTCATATTGTGGCACAACGCCATAGTGTCGGTAAGGCAGACTCCGCTGCGCAGCTTCACCGATATCCAGCGGCGCATCATTTCGGGATTCCGCTTCTATCCCACGGGATACCACGTTCTGGCGGGCATCCTGGACAACCGCATCGACCTCGACGCCGATATGATTGAGCTGATGTCCAAGGAACTGGAGCAATACAGCCGCAGAATCAGCCAGGGCGAGGATGTCGGAGAGGATTTCCTCATCGACATCAACCAGTTGCAGGAAAACACGATGTTGGTAAGGGAGAACATTGTAGATAAGCAGCGTATGATTTCGAGCATTCTCAAGAGCGAGAAAACTCCCGACGAGATAAACAGCAAACTCTCGGTACAGCTCAGGGACATCACCTCCCTCATCAACCACACCAACTTCATATTCGAGCGTCTGGAGTATATGCAGAACACCGTCCTGGGCCTTATCAACCTCGAGCAGAACAACATCATGAAGATATTCACCCTGGTGTCGGTGCTCCTTATGCCGCCCACCCTCATCGCGAGTTTCTACGGGATGAACATCGGCCTGCCCCTGCTCGGCGGCAAGTGGGATCTGGTGCTTATTTCGGTGCTGATGGTAGTGGTCGTGGCCATCGTTATCTACGTGTTCCGCCGCAGAAAAATGTTATAGCGGTTAACTCGCTGAATTTCATTTGGTTTTTATTTTGTTTCTACGTATATTTGCGCTCCCTTTCAGACGAAGGGTCTATAAATATTGTCTAACTACTTATTATTAAATTAATTACATTATGTCAGAAGAAATCAACAACATTGAGGCACCCGAAACTGCTCCCGTAGTGGACGAGNGAAGAGGTTGCCGCCGCAGTTGCCCCCGCCGTGGAGAACGAAACTCCCGCAGCTGCCCCCAAATCAAATCGCAGAAGCAATGCATCCCAGGACAATGCCACATTCGATTGGGAAGCTTTCGAGAGCGATAATGCAGAGATAGACGTAAAAGTCGCTACTGAAGCCTACGAAAACACCCTCTCACGCGTAGCAGAAGGCGAAGTTGTGGAAGGTACCGTAGTCGATATCACCAAACGCGACGTAATCGTTAACATCGGTTACAAGAGCGAAGGTGTCATCAGCAACAGCGAATTCAAATACAACCCCGAACTCCAGATAGGTGACAAGGTTGAGGTTTATGTAGAGTCAACCGAAGACAAGAAAGGTCAGCTTGTCCTTTCGCACAAACGTGCCCGCTCACTCCGCTCCTGGGACCGCGTAAACGAGGCCTGCGAGAAGGACGAAATCGTAAAGGGTTACATCAAGTGCCGCACAAAGGGCGGTATGATTGTGGATGTATTCGGCATCGAGGCATTCCTCCCCGGTTCACAGATCGACACCAAGCCCATCCGCGACTACGATGCATTTGTCAATAAGACGATGGACTTCAAGATTGTCAAGATCAACAGCGAGTTCCGCAACGTTGTGGTTTCCCACAAAGCCATCGTTGAGGCCGAGCAGGAAGCCCAGAAGGCAGACATCATCAGCCGTCTCGAGAAAGGCCAGATTGTCGAAGGCGTTGTCAAGAACATCACTTCCTACGGCGTATTCGTTGACCTCGGCGGTGTTGACGGTCTCGTTCACATCACCGACCTCAGCTGGGGCCGCATCAGCCATCCCGAAGAGGTTGTTTCCCTCGACGAGCAGATCAAGGTCGTTATCCTTGGCTTCGACGAAGGCAAGAAGCGCATAGCCCTCGGCATCAAGCAGCTCACAGCCCATCCCTGGGACGCTCTCGATCCCAACCTCAAAGAGGGTGACAAGGTTACCGGCAAGGTTGTCGATATCGCCGATTACGGTGCATTCGTGGCTGTTCAGCCCGGCGTTGAAGGTCTTATCCACGTCAGCGAAATGAGCTGGAGCGCACATCTCCGCGGAGCTCAGGACTTCTTCAAGGTAGGTGACGACGTTGAGGCAGTTGTCCTCTCCATCGACCGTGAAGAGCGCAAGATGTCCCTCGGTATCAAACAGCTCAAACCCGATCCCTGGGCAAACATCGCAGAGAAATATCCCATCGGCAGCAAATTCTCCGCTACCGTCCGCAATATCACCAACTTCGGTGTGTTCGTTGAGCTTCAGGAAGGTGTTGAAGGTCTCGTTCACATCAGCGACCTCTCCTGGACCAAGAAGGTTAAACACCCCAGCGAGATTGTAGCCATCGGTGATACCATCGACGTCATCGTTCTCGATATCGAGCAGACCATCCGTCGTCTCAGCCTCGGTCACAAGCAGCTCGAACCCAGCCCTTGGGAAGCATACGAGTCGCAGTTTGCACAGGGTTCAATACAGGAAGGCACAGTTACCTCCGTATCCGAGAAGGGTGCAAACGTTACCTTTGAAGGTGGCATCGAAGGCTATGTTACAGCCCGCGGAATGGCCAAGGAAGACGGCACCACCATCAAAGAGGGTGAAACCCTTCCTTTCAAGGTTATCGAGTTCAACAAGAACACCCGCAAGCTCATCCTCTCTCACACCCGTACATTCGATGATGCACGCCGTGAGACCGAAGCCAAGGCCAAGGACAGCGAAGCTGCTCAGCAGCACAAGGCTCTCAAGAGCATCAACTCCGCAATAGAGGTTACTACTCTTGGTGACATCAGCGACCTCGCCGCCCTCAAGGCAAATCTCGAGGCAGAAGAGAAATAATCAGACTGCCTTCAATTGAAGAAAAGGTGCCCTCCTTCGTGGACGGCACCTTTCTTTTTGCCGAAAAATTGGTACCTTTGGAGGGATTTACAATATGGAATTCTCTCTCACGACACTCGGAACATCCTCGGCATCACCCAACCCGTTGCGCCATACAAGCTGCCACGTGGTGACGGCAAGGGAACACCATTTCCTGATAGATTGCGGCGAAGGGTGCCAGATGCAGCTGCAGCGCGCTTCAATCCCCTTCTCGTGGATTGACAACATATTCATATCACATCTCCACGGAGACCACCTGTTCGGCATTTTCGGGCTGCTCTCAACAATGTCAATGCAGGGCCGGACTGCCCCCCTCTACATCTATGCCCCCGAAGGCTTCGCCGCCATACTGGACTTCTTCATGAAACAGTTTGCCGACGGTGTCCTGTTTGAGATAGTCTTCACACCTCTCGGTATGAAAGGGAAGGAGGTGATTCTTGACCTGCGGACAGTGGAAGTCAGCGCCTTCCCGCTCAACCACAGGGTACCCACCTTCGGGTTTCTATTCAGGGAAAAAGAGCCGCAGCGCAACGTCCACAAGTGGCGTGTCGAAGCCGATGATCTCACTCTTGCCGAAATCGGAGCCCTCAAAAACGGTCAGGACGTGATGAGGGAGAACGGAGACGTTCTCGAAGTGGGGAAATACACCTACATTCCGTGGCAGCCCCGTTCGCTGGCCTACTGCTGCGATACGGCTCCGTTCGACGGACTTGCAGGATGGATTGAAGGTGTGGATCTGCTCTACCACGATGCCACCTACGCCGATGACAAGGCCGAAATGGCTGTAAAGTATTACCATTCCACCGGCAGGATGGCTGCCGAAACCGCTTTGGCGGCGAGGGCGGGCCGGCTGGTTCTGGGACATTTCTCCGCGCGTTACCGCAACCTTGACCAGTTGCTGGAGGAAGCCCGCTCGGTGTTTCCCGATACCGCTGTTGCAAATGACGGGCAGAAATACGAAATCCCGCTGGTCAAACTGTCTCGATAGCCGCTAAGAGTTCTTCTT
This sequence comes from Bacteroidales bacterium, assembly GCA_021443625.1. Classification (GTDB taxonomy): domain Bacteria; phylum Bacteroidota; class Bacteroidia; order Bacteroidales; family UBA932; genus Equibacterium. The sequence goes on from JABUTP010000002.1 coordinate 6,234, forward strand.
TGCTTTCTCTCGGGCGTTCAGGGCGGCGTGGTAGCGGCGGGCATTGGCCAGATGTTCCGGATAGGTCGCTGCAAAATTGTGCTGCCCCACAAAAGTTTCCTTTGCGCAGAAATAGATGTAGTTGTGCTTCTCGTAGTTCAGCACGGCGTCTATGGCAACCTTGGGGGCAATGGTGATGGGCCCCGGAGGAAGCCCCTTGTGCAGATAGGTGTTGTAGGGGGATTCTATCTTCAGATGCTTCGACAGAATACGGGTTATACCCGCCTCGCCGGCGGCGTATTTCACGGTCGGGTCAGCCTGCAGCGGGATTCCCTTGCGCAGGCGGTTGATATAGACTCCCGCAATGGTGGGCATCTCGGGTTCGTATTTTGTTTCTTCAATGACAATCGAGGCCAGTGTCATCACCTCGTCCTGGGACAGGCCAGCCTTCTGCGCCTTTTCCTTGCGGGCTGGAGTCCAGAAAGCATCGTATTCCTTCTTCATGCGGGCCAGAAACTCGTGGGGGGTGATGGTCCAATACACTTCGTAGGTGTCCGGAATGAACATCGACAGGTAGGAGGCCTTGTTGAATCCGTAGGATTTCATCGTGACCTCATCCCGGATGGCGGTTATGATTTCGGTGGAATCGGCCTCAATGCGCTGCGAAAGGTGTGACGCCATCTTTTCGAAATTCCGGATATATCCTTTGACCTGAATTCTGACCGGGGTCTGCCAGCCGTGCGAGAAAACTCTTTCTATCTCTTTGTTGTTGAGGCCCGGCTTCAGCAGGTAATGCCCGGGCTTCAACGCTTCGTCCAGACCCAGATGGATTGCAGCCTTGCGGAAACTCTTCATATCCGACACTGCGCCGCTCTTTTCGAGCGAATCGAGGAACCCCTCGAAACCCGTGCTGCGGCTGATGTAGATGTGACTGTCGTTCTCTATGGTGTTGGGACGATAATAGCGGTACCAGTATCCGAGACAGAACAGCAGTCCTATGAAAACCACGGATGCGGCTGCTGATATGATTGTGATTCTATTCCTGCCGGGTTTGCTTTTGGGTTTCGATGTCATTTGCGGTCGGGCTTTTTAAGGAGCAGCAGCATTCCGGGCTGGGGTTCCGCTCCTTGGGAAATATGATTGATGCGGCGCAGAGAGTTCTGCCTGATGGCGAACCTCTGTGAAAGGTCTTTGAGGGTTTCCCCCTCTTCCACCACGTGGGCGGGCATTTCGGCAGTTCCCTGCCTTCTCTTGGGTTCGAGATAGACTATGGTGCCGCTTTCTATCACGTGGTTTCGGCTTTCGTCGTTTATCTTGAGAATCTCATTGAGGAAGAGATTGTAGTCCCGGGCCAGTGAGAAGTAGGTTTCTCCTCCGTTGGCCACTATGTAGAGCACTCCGTACCTTTCATAGACGGGGTGCGTCAAGTCTATTCCCGCAAGGTTCTTCAGCCGTACCACCGTTTCTTCCGGTTTGACTTCAACGGCTTGCGGGGCGTTTGCGGGAGGGGCTGGCAGTTGGACCTCCGGCTCGAGAATGTCATATCGGAAGAGTTTGTAATTCTCGATGATGGCTATCAGCTTCTCGGGATATTTCGGGTCTGTGGCATATCCTGCCCTGCTCAATCCGTAGGCCCAGCCGCGGTAGTCGGTGGGGTCAAGGTCAAACAGGAACGCGTAGCGGTCGCGGTATCTCAGAAATGCGGAATGGTCGCGGAACGACTCGTCGGCTGATGCGTATTTGCGGAAACATTCGCCTGCGGCATCGTCGTCACGGCTCACCGTGGCTCCCCTCCATCCCGCGCATTTGATGCCGAAATGGTTGTTCGCCTCCTTTGCCAGATAAGAGGTGCCATCGGCAGATTCGAGGCATCCCTGAGCCAGGGTAATGCTCGCCGGAATCCCGTTCTGCTGCATTTCGCGGATGGCGGTGCTTTTGTATTTTTCGATATAGAGCAGGCGGGCATCGTTTGCCGCGTGGGCAACGATGCTCGCCAATACTGCCATACATAATATGAACTTCGTGCGGAAGGGCATATCGCGGAGCCGCGTCTGTCTTGGGGGAGATTACCTGTTTTTCAACTGCTCTGCGAGTTCTTCGTAGCCCGGTTTGCCAAGCAGTGCGAACATATTCTTCTTGTATGCCTCCACACCGGGTTGGTTGAACGGGTTGACTCCGAGAACATAGCCGCTGATGCCGCAGGCTTTCTCGAAGAAATAGAACAGGCCGCCGAGATTGTAGGCGTCAAGTTTCTCAATGGAAATTCCGATCTGGGGCACGCCGCCGTCGATGTGGGCCATCACGGTGGCTTTCATCGCGCTGTCGTTGCACTCCTCGATCCGCTTTCCGGTGAGGAAATTCAGTCCGTCCAGATTCTCCTTGTCGGCGGGAACCGAGAGGTTGCGGTCGCACCTGGCAACGCTGATGACCGTCTCGAACAGGGTGCGCTCTCCTTCCTGGATGTACTGACCCATAGAGTGGAGGTCGGTGGTGTTGGTCACCGATGCGGGGAAGATGCCCTTGCCGTCTTTCCCTTCACTCTCGCCGTAAAGTTGTTTCCACCATTCGGAAACATAGACGAGTTTGGGGTTGTAGTTCACCAGAATCTCATTTTTCTTCCCCTGGGCATAGAGCATATTCCTGAGGGCGGCATATTGGATTGCCGGGTTTTCGGCACTTGCCGTGCCGCAGGCCTTCTCCATGTCTTGGGCACCGCGCACCATGGCGTCGATGTCAAATCCTGCAAGGAGGATGGGTAGCAGCCCCACGGGGGTGAGAACGGAATAGCGGCCGCCGATGTTGTCCTCTATGACGAAGGTGGTGTAACCCTCGGCTGTGGCAAGGGTCTTGAGCGCTCCGCGGGCCTTGTCGGTCACGGCCACGATGCGGCTGGCGGCCTCTTCTGCGCCATATTTGGTTTCAATATATTGCTTGATGATGCGGAATGCGATGGCGGGTTCGGTGGTTGTGCCGGACTTGGAGATGACCACTGCGGCAACGTTGCGGCGCTCCATAAGGTCCATCAGCTCCGCCAGATAGTCTTCGCTCAGTGTCATTCCGGCAAAGACCACCTGCGGGGCGCTGCTGTCAAGGTTGACGGCAAAATTGTGCGAAAGTGCGGATATTGCGGCCTTGGCTCCGAGATAAGAGCCGCCGATGCCGATAACAACCACCAGGTTGATATTCTTGTTTTTCCAGCGCGATGCAACATCCTTGTAGCCGTCCAGTATTTCGGGGGTGATGGATGACGGCAGATGGTTCCAGCCCAGGAAATCGCTGCCCGGAGCTTTGCCGCCTTCAAGTGTGTTGAATCCTTCAATGGCCTTGCCGGTCCACTCTGCAATCTGTTTTTCGTCTGCGAATGCCCTGCATCCGCTGTTGTCGATAGTAATCATTTTCTATGTGGTTTTAATTATTTCAAAAGGGTTGGCAATTTACGAAAATTAGCAGGAAGGTCTAAAAAAAATCAAGAAAAATTTGCATAGCGAAAAAAAAGGACTACATTTGCAATCCCAAATCAAGCCCAGGTGGTGAAATTGGTAGACACGCTACTTTGAGGGGGTAGTGCCTGTTTTAGGGCGTGCAAGTTCAAATCTTGTCCTGGGCACCAGTTTCAAAAAAGAACAATCGTTTCCGCGGTTGTTCTTTTTTTTATAAATTTGCTTGGCCATAGACCATACCTTTTGTTTGGGTATGGTTTTGCCTGCACAACAAGTTGTAATCTAAATCAAATCAGAATATGAAAAATTTGTTCGATGTCAAGGACAAGGTCGTGGTAATGACCGGCGCCTGCGGCGTATTGGGTTCTTCTATTGTAAAACATTTTGCTGAACAGGGTTCGAAGGTGGTTCTTCTTGACCTTGAAAGGGCTGCCGAAAAGGGCAATGCTCTTGTGGCTGAGATAGAGGCAGCGGGCGGAGAAGCCTGTTTCTTCCCCACAAATGTCCTCGAAAAGGAGGCTCTGGAGCAGAACTACACCGACATAATGGCCCGTTACGGCAGGATTGACGTCCTCCTCAATGCGGCCGGCGGCAACATGGCCCGCGCCACGGTTCCCCCCGACAAAACCATATTCGACCTCGACGTGGATGCAGTCAAGATGTGTACCGAACTCAACCTTTTCGGAACAATCCTCCCCACAATGGTTTTCGCCAAGGCAATGGTGGAGCAGAAATGCGGTTCCATCATCAATTTCGCATCGGAATCGGCGCTGCGTCCCTTGACCAGGGTTGCCGGCTACGGCGTGGCCAAGGCGGCGGTGGCCAACTGGACTAAATATCTCTGCGCCGAGCTTGCCATCAAGTTCGGAAGCGGTCTCCGCGTAAATGCCATCGCCCCGGGCTTCCTGCTTACCGAGCAGAACCGCACCCTTCTCACAAACGAGGACGGCTCGCTGACCCCCCGTTCCCACACCATTCTGGCCCATACCCCTTTCGGAAGGTTCCTGGAGCCGGAAGAGCTGGTGGGAACCCTTCAATATCTGGCAAGTGAGGCCTCCAAGGCCGTTACCGGTACCGTCGTTGTGGTTGATGGCGGATTTGATGCATTCTCAATCTAATTTTTACTGTTGTTATGAGCAAACCTGTTCTTATGACCCAGTCGTGGCGTTGGTATGGTCCCAACGACCCCGTATCGTTAAGTGAAATCAGGCAGACCGGTGCCACAGACATCGTTCACGCCCTCCACCATATACCCAACGGCGAAATCTGGTCGGTGGAAGAGATTTACAAACGCAAGAAACTCATTGCCAAGGCCGGACTCAATTGGTCGGTGGTGGAGAGTGTCCCGGTTCACGAACACATCAAGACCCAGACGGGTGATTTCCAGAAATACATTGACAATTACAAGGAGAGCATCCGCAATCTGGCACGATGCGGCATCCACTGCATCACATATAACTTTATGCCCATTCTCGACTGGACCCGCACCAATCTGGCATACCAGTGCCCCGACGGCAGCCGTGCGCTGAGGTTCGAGAGGGCGGCCTTCATCGCGTTCGACCTTTTCATACTGAAGCGTGAGGGGGCGGAGAAGGAGTACACCGCAGAGGAGAAAGAGCGTGCAAGAGTCCGCTTCGGACAGATGGACGAAGCCGAGAAAACCCAGCTCACCCGCACTATTATCGCCGGTCTGCCCGGCTCTGAAGAGAGTTTTACCGTAGAGCAGCTGCAGGAGGCTCTGGCCAGATACGAAAATGTCGATGCCGACAGACTCCGCGCCAACCTCATATATTTCCTCAAAGAAATCTGCCCCGTGTGCGACGAGGTCGGTTCCCAGATGGTGATTCACCCCGATGATCCGCCGTATTCCATTCTCGGCCTGCCCCGCATCCTCTCCACCGCAGAGGATTTCCGCAAACTCATCGAGGCCGTGCCCAACGTTTCCAACGGGCTGTGTCTCTGCACCGGCAGTTTCGGCAGCGGCGGCAACAACGACTGTCCCGCAATGATGCGCGAGTTCGGCGACCGCGTTGGCTTTGTCCATCTGCGCAGCACCGAGCGCAATGCCGACGGAGACTTCTACGAGGCATACCACCTTGAGGGCGGCATCGATATGTACGAGATGATGAAGGCTCTTCTGGAGGTTGAGCAGAGGAGGGGTGTTTCCATCCCCGTCCGTCCCGACCACGGCCACCAGATGTGCGACGACCTCAACAAAAAGACCAATCCCGGATACTCCCTGTATGGCCGAATGAGGGGCCTTGCAGAATTAAGGGGTCTCGAAATGGGCATCGCCAAGACTCTTTACAAGGACTGAGATGTTCTGCACTCTTTTCGTGAAAACAGCTTCTAAAACTTTCGTTTCAAAGTAGCGGTCGGGATGTTGTGGACTTTGCTTGCCGTGGTTTCGGCAATGTTTCTGGGTTTGTACGATGTGGCCAAGAAGAGCTCCCTCAAGAGCAATCCCGTCATATCGGTATTGGCCGTAAGTACCGGAATTTCCGCTATTTTCTTCATTCCGTTCGCCCTGAACCAGATTTTCGGTCTGGGGTGGTTCGGCGGAACCATGTTCGACATAGCCGAGGCGGCGCCGAGAGATTATCTGCTGGTCTTTTTCAAGACCATCATCGTCTATTTGTCTTGGATTCTCAGTTACTTTGGCCTGAAAACCACCCCGCTCTCGATTTACGGCCCTCTGAATGCCTCCCGTCCGATGCTCGTCCTCCTTGGGGCGATAGCGATTTACGGGGAGCGGCTCAACGTTTACCAATGGATCGGTATCGTGCTTGCCATAGGCTCGCTTTTTATGCTGAGCATATCGTCCCGCAAGAACGAGGGGATAGATTTCAGGCATAACAGGGGAATATGGTGCGTGGCCCTCGGTATGGTCTTCGGGGCGGCCAGCGCGCTGTACGACAAGTTTCTTCTGGTCAGGATGGACAATATGTTCGTCCAGACGTGGTTCGTCATATTCCAGGCGGGGATGATGCTCTCGACGCTCGCTCTGGTCAAGTTTTTCCAGATGCGGAAAACGGCCCGCGGCGGGGGAGATGCCCCGGAAAAGTTCCATTGGAGCCCCTCCATCCTTGCCATATCGGTGTTTCTGACCCTGGCCGATTTCGCCTATTTCTACAGTCTTACCCTGGATGGGGCTATGGTGAGCGTCGTCTCAACCTTGAGAAGGGCCTCGGTGGTGGTTTCGTTCCTGTTTGCCGCGCTGGTGTTCAAGGAGAAGAACATCCGTTCCAAGGCGGTAGATCTGGGCCTCGTGTTGCTCGGTATGGTGTTCCTGCTGCTCGGTACGAGGTAGGGAAACTACAGCGGATCCACGTCGATAGTGATGTCGGTTGAGGGGAATTTCTCCCGCAACTCCTCCACCAGTTTCAGAATATCCGTCTTGGTGCGGGCCAGATTGCCGCGGCGGGGAAGTTTTATCCAGATGTTCCGAATCGATTTGCCCGCAATCCTGTCTATGGGCGGAACCGATTCCAGGGGGGACATCAGCCCCCTGTTGGCGGGCAGACGCTGCATCAGGGTGGCGCATACGGCGCGGAGGTTATCCTGCGAGGCATCCTTTACGACAATCTGAATCAGCCGCACGTATGGGGGGAAGTTGAACTGCTTCCGCTGCTCCAGAATCTCGTTCCGCAGCGCATCCACGCTGTCGGGTGTTTTCACCGCCTCTATGATGGGGTGCTGCGGCTGGGAGGTCTGGATGACTATCTCGCCGTCGGACGTGCGCCGGCAGGCCCTTCCTTTGAGCTGGGTCAGCAGCTGGCACGCTTTTTCGTCGGCCCTGAAATCTTGCAGGGAAAGGATGGAATCGACGCTTACCACCGCCACCAGGGTGAGTTTCTCGAAATCAAACCCCTTTGTTATCATCTGGGTTCCCACCAAGATGTCAATCTTGCCATCTTCAAACTCCTTCAATATCTGCTTTTCGGCAACCTTTGACGTCGTGGTCTCAAGGTCAAAGCGGGCGATGCGGGCCTCCGGAAATATGGATTGCAGCTGCTCGGCTATCTTTTCGGTGCCGGAACCTTTGAGAAGATACGTCCCTTTGCCGCAGTCGGCGCAGGTGGACGAGAATGGGGCGGAATAGCCGCAGTAATGGCAGGAGAGGGAGTTCGAAAATTTATGGTAGGTGAGTCCCACGTTGCACTTGGGGCAACGGGCTATGGCACCGCAACGGTCGCACTGGATGAACGAGCTGTATGCCCTGCGGGAACGGAATACCATTATCTGCTCCTTGCGGGCGAGCCGCTGGCCCATCAGGTTTATGAGACGCTGCGAGATTGCCCCTTTTGCATTGCGGAGGCGATAGACTTCGTTCATGTCAATCACGGTGACTTCCGACTCTCCGGCTCCGTAATACTTCTGACGCAGCTGCACAAGGCCGTATTTTCCCCGGGAAACATTGTAGAGCGACTCCATCGAGGGGGTGGCGCTGCCGAGCAGGGTGCAGATGCCCAGCCGCGAGGCGAGCATCAGCGCCGCATCCCGGCCGTTGTAGCGGGGGTTGGGCTCGTTCTGCTTGTATGACGAGTCGTGCTCTTCGTCCACAATGATGAATCCCAGATTGCTCAGGGGAAGCAGCAGGGCGGAACGGGTGCCGAGAATCATAGTCGAAGAACACCCTTCGGAAAGCCGGTCGAATATCTTCTTGCGCACCGTCACGGTCTGTTTGGAGTGATAGACAACCACCTTGTCGCCGAGTGCCTTGCGCAGCCGCTCCTCAAGTTGGCGGGAAATGGCTATCTCCGGCACAAGATAGAGGACGTTGCGCCCTTCGTCCAGATGTCTTCGGGCCGCCTTGATGTAGATTTCGGTCTTGCCGGAGGCTGTGACACCATCGAGCAGCACCGTTCTCAAACCGTTGGCATAGTGGCTTTCAATCTCGTCGTATGCCTTCTGCTGTGCCTCCGAAAGGGGCTTTTCATCGTCGCAGACGTATGTTTTGGGAGGCTTGCTGACACTCCGGGTCTTGTCCGATTCCTTGAGAAAGGCGGAAGGGCAGGCGCTGCGGAACACGTCGGCCACGCTGCAGAGGTAGTAGGATGCGATGTCCTGCCAGAATGCCAGCTGCTGTGCGGTCAGGGGCTTCGGGGCCAGAATCTTTTCGATGGGAAGAATACGGCTCAAATCGACGTGGGCGGGGGGTGGGCAGTGGTCTTTGCACACCACGGCGGGGTAACGGCGGTGGCTGAACGTCACGGCAACCAGAGAACCCGATTGCACTGCCTCTCCAACCTCATCCGGCACGCTGTACGTCACCGGAAAACTGAGTTTGAGGGGCAATATTACCTCCACATATCGAATATCAGCGTCTTTCACGATACGAAAATAAATAAAAAATATTAACTTTGCCCGCTAATTGTGTTGAGAAAACATATTATTCGACCCGAAACATACAATAAACACTTATATGGAAAAGGTTAAATGTCTCATAATAGGCAGTGGTCCTGCAGGATATACCGCTGCTCTCTACGCCTCCCGCGCAGGTCTGGCCCCCGTTCTCTACGAGGGGATGCAGCCCGGCGGACAGCTTACCACCACCACCGAAATCGAGAACTTTCCCGGCTACCCCAACGGGGTGGATGCCAATGTGATGATGGGCGAGTTCCGGGCTCAGGCAGAACGCTTCGGCGCCGACATACGTTTCGGGTCTGTGACAGACGTCGATTTCTCTGGGAGCAACCACATTGTCACCATAGATGACGACGCCAAGATAGAGGCCGAAAGTGTCATTATAGCCACCGGAGCCTCCGCAAAATATCTTGGTCTCGAAAGTGAAACCCGCCTCAGGGGTATGGGTGTCTCCGCGTGCGCTACCTGCGACGGATTTTTCTACCGCGGCAAGGTTGTTGCAGTGGTCGGCGGCGGTGATACGGCTTGCGAAGAGGCTTCCTACCTCGCAGGATTGTGCAGCAAGGTCTATATGATAGTGCGGCGCAACGTGCTTAGGGCTTCGGAGGCAATGCAGCAGAGAGTGAAGAACACCCCCAACATTGAGATTCTCTGGGAAACCCAGACAGAGGAAGTCCTTTCGGACGCAATGGGTGTCAACGGTGCAAGGCTGGTGCGTAAGAGCGGAGAGAAGTTTGACATTGCGATAGACGGATTTTTCCTCGCCATAGGTCATCATCCCAACTCAGACCTTTTCAAGACCTATGTTGAGACCGATGATCAGGGGTATATCAAAGTCCGGACGGGAAGCCAGGCCACAAATGTCCCGGGCGTGTTTGCCGCGGGAGACGTATGCGACCCCAGATACCGTCAGGCAATCGTTGCTGCAGGCAGCGGATGCAAAGCCGCGATGGATGCGGAAAAATATTTGATGGAAAAATAGTATGTACAAGAGGTTCATTGCATTGGTTCTTACGGTACTGGCGCTTGCCGGTTGTTCAAGCAAGTTTGAAAAGCTGCTTTCGAGTTACGACTTTCCCCAGAAATACAAAGTCGCCCTCCAGCTTTATGAGGAGGAGAAATTCACGAAAGCGTCCCAATTGTTTGAGTCAATAGCAATGCTCTCCGACAATTCACCCCAGGAGGACACTGTAAAATTCTACTGGGCCATGAGCAACTACCGCAATCTCGACTATGCCACAGCCGAGGAGGAGTTCAGGGATTTTATCACAACCTTCGCCCGCAGTCCCTTTGCAGAGGAGGCCGAGTTCCGTATGATAGACTGCATGTACCAGCAGACCTACCGTTACGAACTGGACCAGAACCCGACCAACCGCGCCCTGACGTTCATATCGCGCTATCTGTTGGAACACAGCAAGTCCCAATATACCGACATGTGCCTTCTGATGCAGGACGACCTCCATCAGAGACTTGAACAGAAGGCCTATGAAGGAGCCAAACTCTATTACCACATGGAGGATTATCTGGCTGCCCATCACGCCCTCAAGAACGTCCTCAAGGACAATGCCGACAACCGCTACCGCGAGGATGTCCTCTACTATACTGCAATGGCGGCATACAAGTATGCCCTGAACAGCATTCCCCAGAAGCAGAAAGAGAGATATATGACCTTCCTCGACGACTATTACAATTTCGTGAGCGAATATCCCGAAAGCAAATACCGCACGGAGATAGACCACATCTACAAGAGGGTCAGCAAAATCATCAAACCCGAAGAAAACACAACCAACGAATAATCAGAAATTTCAATCATAATGGAAAAGAAAAACACCGCTCCTACAAACACTGTTACCAGAGACCTTTCGGCTCTGGCAGCACCCACCGGAAACATTTACGAATCGGTAATGATTATTGCCAAGCGTGCCAATCAGATAGGTGCCGAAATCAAGCAGGAGCTCAGCCACAAACTCGAGGAGTTTGCCGGTTATGCCGACACTCTCGAGGAGACCTTTGAAAACAAAGAGCAGATAGAGATTTCAAGGTACTACGAGCGCCTTCCCAAGCCCACTCTCACCGCCATCAAAGAGTTTCAGGACAAGGAAATAGTATATCGCAAAGCTGACTGAGAACAGCCGGCTTCACGGTTTGAAAAGCCTTCAAAAAACGGGCGCTGCCCCACGCGGTAATGCTTAGAAGACTCTCCATACAGAATTATGCGCTGATAGATGTTCTGGATATAGAAATCCCGGAACATCTTGTCATTATTACGGGTGACTCCGGAGCGGGAAAATCCATCCTGCTGGGAGCCCTGGCGCTGCTGTTGGGAGGGAAGGCCGATGTCGGCGTCATAAGAGACCCGCATCGCAACTGCGTGGTCGAGGCGGAGTTCAATGACCTGACGGTCAGGAGGGTTGTCACGCCGGCGGGGCGTTCGCGGGTTTTCGTGGATGACGAACCGGCCACTATGGAGCAGATTAAGTCCATAGCCCGCAGTTATGTCGATATCCATTCCCAGAACAGCCAGCTCCTTCTGGCGGATGCCGCATATCGACTGTCGGTGGTGGATGCCTGTGCCGGCAATGAGGACCTTAGGCGCAGTTATGCCGTGGCCTACGACGCATTGAGCGATGCCCAAAGAGAACTTGCTCAGTTGGAAAGCCGCATTGCAGAAAGCTCCAGACAGGAAGATTACATCCGTTTCCAATACGAAAGGCTGGTGCAGGCAAAACTGAAAGAAGGGGAGTTGCAGGAGCTGGAAGAGGAACAGCGCACCCTCGCGAATGCGACCGAAATCAAGGAGGGACTGTCGTCGTCCCTCGAGGAGTTGTCCTATGGCGAATCGTCGGTTGCGTCCAAACTGAAAAGCGTACATCATACCCTGGAACGTCTTTCGCGCTACACGGCTGAGGCGGCCGGTCTCGCTTCCAGAGTGGAGTCGTGCCGCATTGAACTCAAGGACATATCGTCGTCCCTCGACGCCCTTCAGGATTCCATAGAGGCCAGTCCGGGCCGGCTTGAAACGGTTGAAAACCGCATTTCGATGCTGTATGACCTGATGGGCAAGCACGGCGCAGGCTCTGTGGAAGAGTTGATAGCATTGCGCACTCAATATGAATCGCAACTTGCCGAGACAGACGATTTTGCAAACAAGAAAGAGACGCTTCTGGCAGAGATGGATGTCCGCCGCGACACGGTGGCCCGTCTGGCGAAGGCCCTTGCCTTGAGCAGGGAACAGGCCGCCAAAGAGTTGTCTGCGGCACTTCAGGAAGAAATCCGGGCTCTCGATATGCCGAGGGCGGCTTTTGACATAACCTTGAGCAAACTGGACGAACTGGGCCGGAGCGGGGGAGAAGCCGTGGAATTCATGTTCTCTTCGGCTGGGGACGACCTCCTCAAACCCATCTCCAAATGTGCATCCGGAGGAGAGATGTCGCGTATAATGTTGTGCGTCAAATCCCATCTGGCGGGCAAATCAGAAATGCCGACGGTAATCTTCGACGAGATAGACACCGGCATCTCCGGAAGTCTGGCAGACAAGGTGGGGAAGAAGATTGTAGAGATGGGACGCGACACCCAGGTCATTGCCATCACCCACCTGCCGCAGGTTGCCGTGAAAGGGAATGCCCACTATCTCGTTTACAAGGAATACGGTGAAAATGCCGCCACGTCGCATATCAGGCAGATTGAGGGGGATGAGAGGGTACGCGAGATAGCCCGTATGATAAGCGGCAGCGAAATAACCCCCGAAGCCATGGCAAACGCCAGGGTTCTGTTGGAAATCAAACAATAAACAAAATATTATGAGACTCATCATTGAAGATTCCTATGGCAAGATGTCGCAGTGGGCAGCAATGTACATTGCCAATGCCATAAACAAATTCGGCCCCACCGCCGAAAAGCCTTTCGTTCTGGGCCTTCCCACAGGTTCAACCCCTCTGGGGACATACAAAGAACTTATCCATCTCAACAAGATAGGTAAGGTTTCGTTCAAGAATGTCGTCACGTTCAATATGGACGAATATGTGGGCCTTCCCAAAGACCACAGCGAAAGCTACTACACCTTTATGTGGAGCAACTTCTTCAGCCACATCGACATTCCCCGCGAGAACGTGAACATCCTCGACGGCAATGCCCCCGACCTCATCGCAGAGTGCGAAAACTATGAGGCCAAAATCAAATCTTACGGCGGCATCAACCTCTTTATGGGCGGTATCGGCCCCGACGGCCACATCGCTTTCAACGAGCCCGGTTCTTCGCTGAATTCCCGCACCCGCATCAAGGATCTGACCACCGACACCATCATCGCCAACTCCCGTTTCTTCGGATATGACACTTCCAAGGTGCCCCAGAGGGCCCTCACGGTAGGTGTCGGCACGGTAATGGATGCCAAGGAGGTTCTGATTCTCGTAAACGGCCACAACAAGGCCCGCGCCCTCCGTCACGCAGTGGAGGAATCCATCAATCATATGTGGACCATCTCCGTCCTCCAGCTCCATCCCCGGGGAATCATCGTGTGCGACGATGCCGCAACCGAAGAACTCAGAGTGGGTACCGTGAAGTATTACAAGGACATAGAGCGCGAGTACCTCAATCCCGAGAGTCTGGCATAACTTCCTGTTATGAAACCCATAGATGAACTCCGCCAATGGATGCGGAGGGAGCATCTCCAAGTGACAATCATTCCAACCAATGATTGTCATTTTGGTGAATACGTACCCGCTTATTTCAAAGTCAGGGAGTGGCTCAGCGGATTTACCGGCTCTGCCGGCACTCTGGCGGTCACTCTTTCCGATGCCGCACTCTGGACCGATTCGCGGTACTTCATCCAGGCCGCCCGGCAGCTTGAGGGGAGCGGTATCGTCCTGATGAAGCAGAAGGTGGCAGGGACTCCCACCATCGCCCAATGGATTAATGAAAAATGCCGCGAATCGCAGGCGACACCCGCTTCGTTTGCAGTCGGTCTCGACGGAGACCTTTTCACCGCAGACGAGGTTGAAGATTACAGGGCGCAGCTGGGGGGAATCCCCTTAACTCTCTTTCGCGACCCGTTCGACACGATATGGGCAGAGCGCCCTCAGCTGACCTTCACCGACATCACCCTTATGCCCGAGAGGTATGCCGGGATGAGTGTGAGGGACAAATATCTGGCGGTGCGGAACCATCTCTGCATTGAGGGTGAATTTGCAATGTTTGTCACCGCCTGCGACGAGGTGATGTGGCTCTGCAACCTCCGTGCAAACGACGTTGAGTACAACCCGGTGGCGCTTTCCTACTGCATTCTGGACAATTGCGGCATAACCCTTTTCTGCAAAAAAGAAAAACTGACGCGTGAGGCCGCAGATTATCTCGCAGCCCAAGATGTCAAAGTTTGCGACTACGATGAGATTGATGATGCGTTAAGCCGGATACCCGGCAGTGTCCCCGTCATCGCCAGCGGAGGGCTTTGCTCCGCCCGCAAGATGAGCATCTTGAAAAATCATCCGATGGTCAAGGAGCAGGTCGTGGGAGGCACCATTGCAATGCTTAGGGCGTGCAAGAACGATATCCAGCTGGAGTGGACCCGCAAGGCCCTTCTTGAAGACGGCATCTGCTGGGTGAAACTTCTGAAATACGTTTATGACAATTACCCTTCAGGTGAACTGAGCGAATACTCCATCACCCGGGAGCTGCTCGGGATAAAGCGGCAAAGCCCCGGCTACGTAGGCGAAAGTTTCGAACCCATTGTGGCGTTCGGTCCCAATGCCGCCGCGGCCCATTACAGCTTTGACAGCGAAGAGAGTTCGGCAAAAGTCACCGGCAGCGGCTTCCTGCTGATGGACCTGGGCAGCCATTATCCTTACGGCACCACCGACACCACCCGCACCATCTGGCTGGGCGGAGAGATACCGGATGAACTCCGCAAGGACTATACTCTGGTGATGAAGGGGAACATTGCCCTCTCGCAGGCCATTTTCCCCGCCGGAACGCGGGGATGCCAGCTCGACATCCTTGCCCGCGGACCGATGTATGCCACCGGAAAAATGTACTTCCACGGCACCTCCCACGGGGTGGGGCAATATCTCTGCGTCCACGAATCCCCCCAGATAAGGATGGAGTACAACCCCATTCCCCTCCAGGAAGGGATGGTGCTTTCCAACGAACCCGCAATCTACGTCGAGGGAAGCCACGGTATCCGCACGGAGAATATGATTGCCGTAAGGCATTATATGACCACCGGTTTCAACACCTTCCTCCGTTTCGAAACCCTCACGATGGTTCCGATAGATTTGTCGATAGTGGATTTTACCCTGTTGTCGGAGGATGAACGCCATTGGGTTGAGGATTTCAACCGCACCGTGTTCGAAACCCTGTCGCCCCGCCTTGAAGATGACGAGCGGGAATGGCTTCTCAATTACATTCTACGGTAAACCGGTCGCGGTAGATGATGTCGCGGCTGCCGTGATTGACCAATCCGGAGGAACTGCCGTCCATACGCTCCAATTCGATGCTAAGCTGGAGCAGATTGCAATGGAACGATTCGAGCCCGTAAATCATATCGGGACCGAACTGTTTCATTGCTTTCATCATATAGAGGGCGGTGTCGTGTCCCTGGAAAGCGAACGGGGTGGGTTCCGATGCGAACAAAGCCCTGTATTTGCGCACGAACGACTTGGTGGCATCGTCGGTGTAATCCACATAGAAACCCAATGAGAAATGGGCCTTGGTGGCTTGCAGCGCCTCCTGCTCGATGCTTTCGAACGAACGTATCTTGTGGTTGCCATAGACCGTAAGGTCATATTCCCTGGCAAGCAGGCTGAGATTGCGGTAGGCATCGGAGGCAAACGATTCCTTCTCTGAGCATACTATCACGTGATTCCGCCTGGAGGAGGAGAGATGCCCCTTGAGAGTCGATGAGATGTTGCGCCCGCTGACTATGCCGTAAGAGAATCTTGTGAAGGGAATACCTATCGAGTCCAGCGAGGATGAAATGGATCGGCACAGAGCGCTTTCTCCGTCGCCGTTTTCATAAACCAGCAGGACGTTGTCGCGCTCCGACTCATAGTCCAGGGACTCCGCCAGACTGTACGACAATGCGCTTTGCCCCACGGGGATACTTATGAGGAACGGATGGGTGAGGGCCGCCGGTTCCAGCTTCTGGTCCATCGGGGAGACGAGAGGGATGCAGAGGGTGTCGCAGCACGACGCCACAACTTCCAAATCATCGGCCCCGAAGTGTCCGATGACAAAATCGAACCGCTGGAGGTCGCATTCTTCAACAAGATCTTCTGCGCTGTCATACAATGATGCGTCAATGACCGTCAGATTGACGTCTGTGCCGGTTTCCTTAATCTCGTCGAGAGCCATAAGCACGCCCGAATAAAAGTCGAGGAAATTGGTTGAAGGGTTGGCCTGCCTCGATGAGAACGGGAGAATCAGACCTATGTTTTGGGCCCCTTTATAGGGGCGGAGAACCGGCTCCCGACGCGAAACTGCAACGGTCGCGGTGGTGTCGGAAAGGGCGGGGGACAACGTTGCGGTAATGGCGGTTGTGGTATCGACACCGCTTTCGCTCCAGTCTCCGGTTCCCCCCTGAAGCACATCCATCGGTATCTTGAGCATCTGCCCCGCCGTAAGGGTGTTGTCAGCAAGGCCGTTGAGGGTTCTGATGGCCTCGGCCTCCACGCCGTACCTGCGGGCTATGACCGACATATTCTCGAACCATTTGACACGATGGAAGATGTACCCTTTGGTGTTGTTTTCCATCCGGGTGTCTTCGGGCCCTTTGAGCGATTCGATGAACGTGGAGATTTTTTCTCCTGCCGCCGAGGCAACTTTGCCCAAACCCGACTTTTCCTTTTCGGCGTTGGTTTCCTCCTCGGTTGACGGCGCCTCCACCCTTACGGGAATCAGCAGCACGTCACCTATTTTGAGGCCGTCTGAAAGTTTGTCGGCATTGAGTTCGGTTACCTCTGTGACGGTTACGTTATAAGCCTTGCAGATGGAGAAAAGGGTCTGCTTGGCCTTGACTGTGTGTTCGTAGTAAACCACATCTGCTATCCGGACCTTGCTTTGGGATATTTCCACGGGTGGGGCGACATACTGCTGCCCGAACAACGGGAATCCCGCCATTGAAATCAGGATGGCTGTCGCGATGCAGACTGCGAACTTTTTCATAAGTGAATTCTTAGAGCTTCTTATACCAGACGGGCGAGCATATTCTTCACGTTGCACTCGATGCGCTCGTAAATGTTGTCGTAAGGTTCCTTTACAAAAGTCTTACCGGTGATGTGCTCGTAAAGCTCAATATAGCGGTCCCGTATGATGTCCACCCTCTCGGGGGTCATCTCAGGCACGGTCTGCCCGGCCTTTCCGGAGAAATTGTTCTCCATAAGCCATTCGCGGACGAATTCCTTGGAGAGCTGGCGCTGCTGCTCACCCTTGTCAAAGAGTTCCTGATAACTGTCGGCATAGAAATAGCGGGAAGAGTCGGGAGTGTGAATCTCGTCTATGAGGAATATCTTGCCGTCGCGGACTCCGAATTCATATTTGGTATCGACCAGAATGAGACCTCTCTGGGCAGCAACTTCGCAACCTCTCTTGTAAAGGGCCATTGTGACCTCCTCGAGATATTCGTAGTCGCGCTTTGAGATGAGGCCGCGGGCTATGATTTCCTCTTTGCTGATATCCTGGTCGTGTTCACCGATTTCGGCTTTGGTGGTGGGGGTGATGATGGGGCATTCGAATTTCTGATGCTCCCTCATTCCGTCGGGGATGGGCACTCCGCAGATTGCACGTTCACCGGACTTGTAGGTTCTCCACGAACTTCCGGTAAGGTAGCCGCGCACAATCATCTCCACGGGAAGCCCCTGGCATTTGTATCCCACGGTGACCATCGGGTCGGGAGATGCTATTTTCCAGTTGGGGATGATGTCCTCGGTAAGGTCGAGGAAAGACGATGCAATCTGGTTTAGAACCTGTCCCTTGTAGGGGATACCCTCGGGCAGGATCACGTCGAATGCGGAGATGCGGTCGGTTGCGACCATCACCATATATTTGTCGGCAATCGTATAGACGTCGCGTACCTTTCCTTCGTACTTGGCCGTCTGCCCGTTGAAATCAAATGCGGTTGAGGTTAATGCTCTCATCTCTTCGGCTATTTAACGACGGTGTTGCGGACTTTGATGTATTCTTCGTTGAGACCGTTGAGAACGTCTGCGGTTACGTCAAGGGCGGGATTTACGTTGATGATGTTGTTGGTGGCGGAGGTGGTGGTGAGAATCAGGGCAAACTGATGCTCCTCGTTGTAGGTCTGGAGATAAGTCTTGATGGCATCCAGAACCTGGTTGTTGATGACCATTTCCTCTTCCTGGAGTTCTCCCTGAAGACGGGCGCTCTCCTCCTGGAGTACCTGCTGGCGCTGAACGAGTTTGTTCTGCTGGTCTTCGGCTGCCGAACGGGTCAAAAGGCCTTTGGTATATTGGTTTTCGAAAGCCTTGGCGTCGCTCTCAAGTTTGCGGCCCTTCTTCTGGAGGTCATCCTGCAGGCCCTGAACCTTGTTCTGGAAAGCGGTCATAAGGTCGTTGAACATATCGTAGTTCACGATGAGGGAGTCCATCTGAATATAGACGATGTCGCCGGCCACTGCAGAAACACCTGCGGTTTCGGCTTCTGCCGATGCGGCGCTCTTCTTGGGAGATGCTCCGTTGGTGAAATTGAGAACAAGTGCCGCTACGGCGATTACAGCACTCACGATGCTGATGATAAGGGAATTGTTTTTCATTTTATTGTTTGATTTTAATATTTGTTTCGAATTTGATTGTGTCCAGATATGCCTTGACGGTCGCCTCCAGACCGAGATAAAGGGCGTCGCAGATAATGGCGTGTCCTATTGACACCTCGTCGAGACGGGGCATCATTCTGCAGAAATAACCCAGATTGTCGAGGTTGAGGTCGTGTCCGGCATTCACTTCAAGGCCGCATTCCACCGCTTCGCTGCAGGCGGTGACGTAGGGGGCCACGGCGGCTTCGGGATTTGCGGCGTATTGCTCGGCATAGGCCTGGGTGTATAACTCGATGCGGTCACATCCGCACTCGGCGGCACC
>JABUTP010000030.1 GCA_021443625.1 Bacteroidales bacterium
GCTGCAGATAAGGAACAAGAGTAATTCCGCCCGGATGGAAAGAATCTCCTCATTACAGAACGACCGGATAAAATCCCTGGTGGTGCTGCAGTCCAAGTCGCGCTGCAGGAAGGAATCCGGACTGTTTCCCGTTGAGGGGAGACGCGAGATATCGAACTGTCTTGCGGGAGGATATGCGATAGAATCCCTCTTCTTCTGCCCTGAAATAATCTCTGAAGATGATTTGGCTCCGCTTGCGGCAGCCTGCAACAAGAATTTTGAGGTTTCCCCGGCGGTCTATTCCAAGATTTCGTACCGGGAGGGGACTGAAGGGGTGGTGGCCGTTTTCCACAGCCGTCCGCACCGTCTGGAAGACTTGAACGTTGGGGATACCCCATTCGTGGTGGTGCTGGAGTCGGTGGAGAAGCCGGGCAATCTCGGGGCCATCCTGCGTACGGCGGATGCCGCGGACGTGGCGGCGGTGATAGTATGCGATCCCCTTACCGACCTTTACAATCCCAATCTTATAAGGGCGAGTATGGGGGGGCTGTTCACCGTCCCCGTTGCGACCTGCACTTCCCGGGAGGCCTGCAACTGGCTCAAGGCACAGGGGATGCAGATACTCACAGCGCAACTTCAGGATTCCAGACCGTATTACGACACGGATATGTGCAGACCCACTGCCGTGGTGTTCGGCACGGAGTCCGAAGGACTGACGGATTTCTGGCGTGCGGAGGCGGATGCCCACATTCTCATTCCGATGCTGGGCAAGCTGGATTCTCTGAACGTGGCCACATCGGTGGCAATTTTGAGCTACGAAGCCGTAAGACAGAAACAATTATAACCTTGATAAATATGAAGAATAGTGGTTTGATTTGGGCTTTGATGGCCCTTGCGCCGGCGATGCTGTCCGCGCAGGAAGTGGAAACGGAGTTCCGGCTTGCGATTTACCGCAATGCCTCCCAGGCGGAACTGACCGTCGTTGTCCCCGAAGGGGATGATGCGGCAAAGAATGCCGACGTCTCGATTCTCTCCGAAACCGGCGATGAGGTATGGAGCAAGTCATACGAGCTGGAAGCGGGGACAAACAGCTGTATGGTTGACATAGAGGGGTGGAATGCGGGCCGATATATGGCCACGATTGTTGCGGGAAGGGATACCTGCCGCCGTATGCTGCGCATAGAGCGGATTCCCGAGGTTCAGATTCCCGAAGGCCCCATCACTCTGCGCACTCTCTTCTTCACTCCCGACAATTACCTTTACCGGACGCCCCTCCGCAACCTTGCGGTCAAGGAAACCAGGGCGGAGCTGACGGAGGTGGGACGCACCCCCAGCGAAGACGGTCTGGCCTTTATGCCCAAAGCAATGTATAGGGCCGAAGACGGCAGTTTTGTGGTACAATGCACCGATTACGAGTGGAAGCACGGCCTGCTTTACGAATATCCGCGCCCGTACAATATGGGGGCCGCCACTCCTGAGGGGCCTTACAGCAAACTTGACACTCTTCCCCGCGTGGCCGATTACGGCATTTATGACGAGTGGAAGGACTACGATATGCATCCTGCCCGCGCCAAGCAGGACAAATACGAAATGTATGACCCCGCAAAGCACGGAACATACCGTCTGCAGGACGTAAGTTACATACAGCAGCTGGAACCTCACGATTTCGGCTGCGTGCAGGCCGGAACAAGGTCTTACTGGCTGGTGGTTCCCACCTCTTCGGGAGAGGTCGTTATGCTGAGGGATACCCCCCTGTTTGTGGATATTCCGCTCTACAGCGGGGATGAGTTCGACAACGGATTCACCACCAACGACAATTTCGGCAATTACTGGTTGAGTGAGGACGGCGGGACTCTCTATCATCTCAGGGGACAGACCGTCCGCAGGTTTGCACCCTACGACGTGCCTTACGATATGGTTCCCAACAGTCTCCGCATAATGACCGTTTACAGCACCACCGACGGCATAAACTGGGAATATCTCCATTCCATTTCCTGCCCCGGTACCGACAGAACTCCCGGGGAACAGCATTACGGCTGCAACGTCTATTATATGGAAGATGCGGGGGTATATATCGCCATTCTTGAAACCTTTGACGGAGATGCACAGAGAGCGTTTTTTGAGATACGCTACAGCCGCGACGGAGTTAATTTCCACGAAATAGAGGAGGGGAGTTATTTTGCCCGCGACGACAATTACGGCAGCTGGGCGTTCGGACAGCTCTATTGCGAGGGGCAGCCCCAGAAGTTCGGGGACAAACTCTATTTCCTCATCAGCGCCAACCCGATGGACCATACCCAGTTCGAGGGATATTTCCGCAAACCCAGGCTCAAGGATGTGACGGCCGACGATTTCCGCAGGGCATTCGCCAACCGGCAGTACGAACGTCTGACCCATTTTGAGAAGGCCGGCGGATGGGAAGGCATTGCCGCAAACACCCGCGAAGGATATTTCGCCGTGGGACTTGCTTCAATAGGCATTGACCGGTGGTTCGGTCTGGAAGCGGGGCGCCGCGCCGGCTCCTTCGCCACCCGCGACCTTGCGGGACAGGGCGGCAGGCTAAGTGTCAACGCCGATGTCCGCAAAGGAGGATACGTCAAGGTGAAACTCATATCGGAAAGCGGCAAGCGCAAGTTCACCCTCAGGGAAAATGCATCAAGGGCGGAAGCCTTCGAACTTCCTTCGGAAGGAACATATTGCCTGAAGGTCAAAATGAAGAAGGCGAACCTCTATGCCTTCTATCTCAATTAATTCGTATATTAGAAGCTGAATTGAAATAAAAGTAGTATTATGGCAGCATTGAATAAAGTATTGCTCATTGGCAATGTGGGCCGCGACCCCGAAATCCGCGACCTTGAATCGGGCGCGGCAGTGGCCACCTTCACCCTTGCAACAACAGAGGTCTTCCGCGACCAGAACGGCGGAACCCGCGAGCAGACCGAATGGCACAACATCGTGGCGTGGCGCCGTCTGGCTGAACTTTCCCGCAACTATATCCGCAAGGGCTCCCAGATTTATGTGGAGGGCAGATTGCGCAGCCGCTCCTGGGACGGTCAGGACGGACAGAAGCGTTATATCACGGAGATTGTGGCAGATGTCATCCAACTTCTCGGACGCAGGGACGGACAGGGGGGACAACCCGGTCAGGGAATGCCTTCCGACACCTATTCTGCAGCTCCCACTTACCAGTCTGCCGGCCGTCCTGCAACTCCAGCACCGGCTGCACAGGTTCCTCCGCAGGCAACCCCGGCTCCGGCACCCGCTGCAGCCCAGCCTATGCCTGGAAACAATTCGGAAGAAATCGACGACCTGCCGTTCTAAGAAGCTGACGGTTCCTTACAAGTAGTCTGCCGACTCCGGACCTTCGTGGAATACCAGGTCGAGGATGGACAGGTTGGGGATAAATCCAGCCCTGTCGGAAAAGACCTGATAATAGGGTTTGTCGGAAACATGCCTCTCGTAGAGCGAGGGGCATTTTCTTTTGGGATGAATGGCACCTCTGAGGTCTTCTCCCCGCCACTCTGCACAGAATTCGGAGGTGGACTCCACCGGAGTGGAAATTCCCAGCACCGAAATCAGATGTCGGGTCAGGTCCATATTGAGATCAAACAGATACTTGTGTCCTTGATGGAGCAGCCTTTCAATGTCGTCCCAATAGTACATAAAGAAGGGCGAGGCACCATAGGCCGATTTGATGGCTATGGTGTGCCGGTGGAGCCACGGATGGGTGTAGTCTATCCGGATGTCCCTGATGAGTTTCGACGGCCCGTGGCACACCGGAACCTGCAAAGTTTCCCTCCCGCCGGCGGCATAGATGTGACAGCGGGTGCGGTAAGATTGCTTAAGGTAGGATTCTTCACCCTCCACCCAGGCCGTGCGGGCGTGGGCAATGGCCGAAAAGTATTCTATTGGTGGAAAATAGGCGGTTGAGAGCAATATCTCGCCGCCGTTCTGTATGCTACCGGCAGATTCCACGCTTGGAGTTGCGGATAAAGGAGGAAATCACCTTGGCGTGTTTGCTCTCGGGGAACAGCTGGTCTATGATGCGGAGGGCGTCGGAGATGTTCTTGTCATCTTCGTAGATAATCTTGTAGATGTTTTTGATTTCCTCAATCTCTTCAACCGAGAAACCCCTGCGGCGGAGTCCCACGATGTTGATGCCTTCGTATGAGATGGGGTTACGGGCTGCCAGAATGTAGGGGGGAACATCCTTGCTGACACCTGTGGCTCCGCCCACCATCGCGTGGGTGCCGATGCGGGAGAACTGATGAACCATAGTGCCTCCGCCGATGATGGCCCAATCGTCGATGTCGGTTTCCCCGGCAACGCCAACGTGGCTTACCACAATGCAGTGGTCGCCTACGCGGCAGTCGTGGGCTATGTGGGCGTATGACATTATGAGGCAGTGGCTGCCTATCTTTGTAAGAAATCTGCCGCTGGCGGCGGTTCCCCTGTTGATGGTGGCGCATTCGCGGATGACGGTATAGTCGCCCACCTCGACGTGGGTAATCTCCCCGTCAAATTTCAAATCCTGCGGGACGGCCCCGATCACTGCTCCGGGAAAGACCTGGCAGCCTTTGCCGAGTTTGACATAGTCATATATGGTGGCGTGGGGTCCGATGACGCAGTCGTCACCTATTTCAACATTCTCGGCTATATAGCAGAAAGGTTCAATCTTGACGTTCTTGCCTATTTTTGCGTTGGGATGGATGTATGATCCGTTGATAAGTTCCATGGTGGTTCAAATTAGAGTTTTATGAAAGCTCAAGCAGCATCCGGCATGCCGTGGTATTTATCCGATGCCCTGTCTTGTGAGCAATGATTGTGCCATTTATCGGGGCTCCTGCCAAAGCGAAGTCTCCAAGGATGTCGAGCATTTTATGACGTACAATCTCGTTTTCAAAGTGCAGTTTCAGGTTGTTGAGGTAGCCCTCGTGGACATCCAGTTCAACGTCTTCCACCCCGAACAGGGCTTTGAGCGACTGCAGCCGCTCTTTTTCGACGGGGTGTTCCACGATTACTATTGCGTTCTGCATGTCGCCGCCTTTGATGAGACCGTTTGCCGCAAGGTATTCGAGTTCGTGCAGGAAACAGAAAGTCCGGCAAGGGGCAATCTCCGATGCGTAATCTATTGCAGAGTCGTATTTGAATTTCTGGACGCCCAACACCCGCGAGTTGAAGTCGCAGGTCAGGTCTATCGTCAGATGATCTGAAGGGAGAATGGTAATCTCGCCGTCGCTGTCGGGGTCCTTGTAGTGGAAGGGCTCTTTTACCGTCAGGCAGGCCCTTTCGCTCTCCTGCTGCACAATCCCCGCTTTTTCAAATGCCTTGACATAGGGAAGCGAACTGCCGTCAAGAATGGGGACTTCCACCGAATCAATCTCGACCAGCATATTGTCGATGCCCATCCCGAAGGCGGCAGACATAAGATGCTCTATGGTCATGATGTCCGCTCCGTTTTCGGAGAGGGTGGTGCTGCGTGCAGTTGAGGATACATTGGTGGCCAGCGCCCTTATGCGGGCCTCCTGTCCGATGTCGGTGCGGTGGAATACGATGCCGGTGCCGGTGCTGGCGGGATGCAGTGTCATAGTGGCAGTCCTGCCGCTATGAAGCCCTTTTCCCGAAAATGTTATGCTGTTTCTTAGTGTGTGCTGTTTCATTTGGTGGTTGTGCTTGTGCCGTTTTTCTTGAAATTGGCATAGGCGCGCATATACTGCATATATTCAAGGGCGGGGTTTCCCATCCAGGTTTTACCCTCCTCCTTGATGTTGTGAGCTATTACCGTCTTGGCGGCGGCTGTGGATTTGGGAGCCACGGTGATGTGGCCGCCGATGCCGACCTGTCCGCCGAAGACGCAGTTGTGACCGATGTGTGCCGAGCCGGCGATTCCGGTCTGACCGGCCATTACGCAGTTCTCTCCTATTTCTACATTGTGGGCCACCATTACCAGGTCGTCAAGTTTGGTGCCCTTGTGGACGATGGTCGAGCCCATAGCGGCCCTGTCAACGCAGGTGTTGGCGCCGATTTCAACATCGTCTTCAATGACGACGTTTCCGGTTTGCTGTATTTTTTTGTACGTGCCGTCCTCGCGGGGTGCAAAACCGAATCCGTCAGCCCCGATGACACAGCCGGCATGGAGGATGCAGTTGTTGCCTATGACACAGTCCTGATATATCTTGGCACCGGAGTATATGGTGACACCGTCGCCGATGGTTACGTTGCGCCCGATATAGACGTGGGGGTAAATCTGGCAGTCCGCCCCGATTCTGGCCCCTTTGTCAATGTAGGCATAGGGCCCTACCCAGGTGTGGCGTCCCACTTTGCCCCTGATGGTGTTGCGGCAGAATGTCCGGGTGAGCCAGTTGCCCGTTCTGCGCCGGCGCTTCATTTCCGAGAACCAGTCCAGCAGCTCGGCTACGGCCTGATATGCGTCATCCACGCGGACCATGGTGGCCGGAACGGGCTTCTGGGGCACAAAACTCTTGTTGACCAGAATTATTGCAGCCTTGGACGTATAGACGTAGTTTTCGTATTTGGGGTTGGCAAAGAAACAAATGCTGTCGGACTTCGCATATTCGATGCGGGCCGGGGTCTGGGCGGTTGCAGCGGGGTTTCCCTCCACCGTACCGTTCATCCTTTCGGCAATTTCCTGGGCTGTTACTTTCATGGTGTGACTGATTTGGACTGGTTTAATCCGACAAAGATAATCTTTTTTTTTATTCTGAAAAGTTTGCACAATAAATTACAAATCACTACTTTTGCGCCCGAATGGAGGGGCTCAGGTTGGGCTCCTCTTTACGTAATGGATATGAAACAGTTGGAATTGCTCAAATCGGCCGCAGAGGAATACGCGCAGAACAATGATCTCTATGTCGTGGAAATCAACGTTTCCAAAGACAACGACATTGACATAGTGATTGAGTCGGACACCCGGGACATAGAACTGGACGATTGTGTGGGGTTGAGCCGTCACGTAGAGGACCAGCTCAGTCGCGACATTGAGGATTTCTCCCTTACAGTGGGGTCGGCAGGGCTTTCTTCGCCTTTCAAGGTGGTGCGCCAGTACCGCAAATACGTGGGCAGTGAGATTCAGATTACCCGCGCCTCCGGCTCGAGGCAGAAAGCCGTGCTCGAGAGTGTGGGCGAGGAGGGCATAGAAATAACCTACGAGGAGAGCGTCAAGGTCGAGGGGAAGAAAAAGCGCGAAAAGCAGACCCGCAGGGAGATTGTTCCCTTTACGGAAATCAAGAGTGCAAAACCTGTAATCAAATTTTAATTCACAAACATAAAATGGAAGTTAATCTTAGCGGAACCTTTACCGAATTTAAGGACGACAAGCATATCGACCGTACGGCTATGATGGGTGTGCTTGAGGAAGCATTCAGTGCGCAGTTGAAAAAGATGTACGGCGACGATGCCGAGTTTGACATCACTATAAATATTGACAAGGGCAATTTCCAGATCTGGCGTACCCGCGAAGTTGTGGAGACTGTCGAGAACCCCGCCACCGAGATATCCCTGGAGGAGGTTTCCAAGGTCGATGATTCCTACGAAATCGGCGAAGAATACACCGAGGAAGTCGATATCAGCCAGTTCGGCCGCAGGGGCATCCTCAATATCCGTCAGACGCTGCAGGGCCGCATCCAGGATCTGGAAAACCAGAACCTCTACGAAACCTACAAGGCCCGCATCGGCGAAGTCTTTGTGGGTGAGGTCTATCAGTCCTGGAAGAAAGAGGCCGTGGTGCACGATGAGGAGAAGAATGACCTCTATCTTCCCAAGAGCGAGCAGATCCCTTCTGACTTCTTCCGCAAGGAGGACACCGTGAAGGCCATCATCAAGAGTGTGGAGATGGTCAACAACAAACCCCGCATCACCCTGTCCCGCACATCGGACCTTTTCCTCGAGAAACTGTTCGAGCAGGAAGTACCCGAAATCTTCGACGGACTCATCACCATCAAGAAAGTGGTGCGCATCCCCGGTGAAAGGGCCAAAGTCGCCGTGGAATCGTATGACGACCGCATTGACCCCATCGGTGCCTGCGTGGGTGTCAAGGGCTCCCGCATACACGGCATCGTCAAGGAACTCCGCAACGAGAACATCGATGTCATCAACTGGACTTCCAACCGTGAGCTGCTCATCAGAAGGGCTTTGAGCCCCGCTACCGTGACCCGCATCATCTTCAAGGACGAAGAGGGCAAGGTGGACGTATATCTCAATCCTTCGGAAGTTTCCCTCGCCATAGGCAAGGGCGGCTGCAACATCAAACTTGCCGGTATGCTGGCGGGATGCGAGATTGACGCTTACCGCGAACTCGGTGCAGACGAGCAGGAAAACGAAGAGGAGGACGTTCTCCTCGCCGACTTCAGCGACGAAATCGATTTGTGGATCATCGAGGCCCTCCAGAAGATAGGCTGCGACACCGCCAAGAGCGTGCTCAACCTGTCGGTGGCCGAAATCAGCGCCCGTGCGGACCTCGAGGACGAGACCGTGGAGTACGTTCAGGAGATTCTCCGCAAGGAATTCGAATAGCAGCCCGTCGTTGGGGGATGACATTTAACAGGAATTGACAAACAGCAGAACAAACAAATTGCAATAGGGGATTTAGGCATGAAAATAAGAGTAGTGAAGGTTCTTAAAGAGTTCAATATCACAATTGACACACTCGCAGACTTTTTGAAGAAGAAAGGTGTAGAGATAGACACCGACAATCCGAACGCACCTCTTCCCGAGGGGGCTTACGAATTGGCCGAAAAGGAGTTTGCAAAGGACCGGCTCATCAAGAAACAGTCGCGAGAAGTCATCAGCAACGTCCGCTCGGCGGGTGCCAAGGAGCGTGAACCCCATGCCGAAGATGCCCCGGAAAAAGAGATTCTCATCAAGACCAACGTTCTTACCGACAGAGAAGCCGCTCCCAAGGGAGAGACCGTCAGGCCCGCCCACTCCGAACCCGCCGAAACCAAGGTTTCCGCATCGGAGAGCAAACCTGCAAAAGAGGCCAAACCCGTTTCCGCCCCCGCAGTCCAACCCGCTGCAGAGCCTGTAGAGGCCCCCAAGGCCGCAGAACCCAAGATAGAGGAAACCCCGGCTTCCGACAAGCCCGAAATCAAAGTGCTCGGCAAGATAGATTTGGACAAGCCGGTATCCAAGGCCCCCGAGAAAACCGACCAGCCCAAACCGAAGGCTGCAGAAACTCCGGCCAGGCCCGCAGCCCCCAAAGAGCAGCCCAACGTCAAGGTTGACGCAGCTTCCGCAGCCCAACCCGCTGCAAAACCCGTTGCAGAGCCGGCAGCCCAAAAGGAAGAGAGGACCGAAACGCCCCAACGTCCCGTCATTGAGCACATAGAGACCAAAGTTGAAAAACTCACCGGTCCGGTTGTCAGCGGCCACGTCGATTTGTCCCAATTCGAGAAAAAACCGTCGTCCCACGCCGACCGTAACAAAAAGAGGGAACGCATCCACAAGGTTCCCGGAAAGGTTGACATAAACGCTGCGGCCCACGGCGGCCAGCAGGGCGGGGGAAAGAACCGTCAGCACGACCGTCAGGATCCCCATCAGAACAACGGCAAGGGGAAAGGCAAGGACAAGAACGCGGGCAAGAAATTCGCCCAGGTGGAGATTGAGGAGGATGAGATACAGCGTCAGATTCGCGAGACCTATGCCCGTATGACCGAAAACAAGGGCAAGACCAAGGGCTCCAAGCACCGTCGCGAGAAACGCGAACTCTTCGAGCAGAAGCTGCACGAGGAGCAGGAGATGGAGATGCTCTCCAGCAACATTCTGAAGGCTACCGAGTTCGTTACCGTAAACGAACTTGCCATAATGATGAACAACACTCCCGTAACCAAGGTCATCGAGGCCTGCATGAACCTCGGTCTTATGGTTTCCATCAACCAGAGGCTGGACGCCGAGGCGCTGGTGCTGGTGGCGGAGGAGTTCGGCTACAAGATAGAATTCACAACGGCAGATGACCAGAATGCCATCGCCCAGGACGAGGACCGTCCCGAAGACATGGTTTCAAGGCCCCCCATCATCACTGTGATGGGACACGTTGACCACGGTAAGACATCGCTGCTC
>JABUTP010000031.1 GCA_021443625.1 Bacteroidales bacterium
TTGAAGTTGCCGTCAAGGAGTTTCTTGCTGAGTTCCGGATCTCCTATGTGGGTGAGGTAGCCGAAGTGATTGCCTACAAAATTCTGCAGGGATACGCCGCCAATCAGGTTGAGGTTGCGCGTGCTGTACTGGGCATTCCACGAAGCGCCGTAGGTGTTCTGGCTGAGCCCCTTCTGACGGATGAGGTCGGTTTTCTTGACGGTTGTTCCGTCCGATTTTGTAAACGGCTCCAGCCCGAACTTGGAGAGTTTGCAGTTCGGCTTGAGTTCGTCGTACCAGCCGTAGCCGTAGGTGTAGTGGAGCGACAGTGTGGTTTTCAGCCGGTCGGTGGGCTCGTAGGCAAACGAGAGGATGTTGTGGAGTTGGGTGAAGTTGTCGGTGGTACGCTTCCAGGTCTTGCCGTTGTCGTATGTGTATGGCTTGAATGAAACACTGCCGTCTTCTCCGATTTCGTAACTCTCCACCAGAGAGTTGTACCGTCCGAGCCCGGCAGCCCAGATTTCGTCGTAACTGTTCATTCCGTCTATCTCGATTCCGTTCCACGCCTGCCCGGTGTTCTCATAGTTGCCTATCAGACGGTAGCGGGCCTGGAATCTGGAGTCGGTCCACGATATGCCGCAGTACCACGATCCTGACGAACCGGCGGTGCCGTGGATGTATCCGTCGGTTGCGGTGCGGTTGAAAGCCCCTTCTACGACCCAATGGTCTTCAAACAGTCCGGAAGAGAAGCTTGCGCCGATGCGGGATGTTCCATATACGCCAGCCCCCAATGTGAACTCGGCAAAAGGGTAGGGGTTGACACTTTTGGAACTGAGGGAAACACTGCCTCCGAATGCACCGTCACCGTTGGTGGAGGTGCCGATGCCTCTTTGGATCTGGATATCGCCGAGCATAGAGGCGTAACTGTTCATATTTGCCCAGAAAACACACTGGTCTTCTGGAGAGTTGAGGGCTATTCCGTCGAGAGTCACGTTGATTCTGGAGTCGTCCGCCCCCCTGATGCGCATATAGGAGGTACCTGTGCCCATCCCGTTTTCGCTCCACGAAATGACGCCCGGAGTGCGGGACAGCAGGAACGGAAGTTCCCTTCCGGTGCGGGAGAATGCGGAGAGTTGCACTTTGCTCACCTCCGTCACTGCAAAGGGGGCGGCGGGGTCGGCCCTTACGCCCTGTACTACGGCTTCGTTGAGCCT
Organism: Bacteroidales bacterium; assembly: GCA_021443625.1. Classification (GTDB taxonomy): domain Bacteria; phylum Bacteroidota; class Bacteroidia; order Bacteroidales; family UBA932; genus Equibacterium. The sequence goes on from JABUTP010000031.1 coordinate 1,194, forward strand.
TTCGCTGATTAATGTGTCCTGTTGTTGGCCCATGACGTTGAATGATGCGGCCAACGCTACCCCTAAGGGTAAAATTGCTCTTTTAATCCTCATTTTTCAATAAAGATAAATGGTTAAACAACAATAAAACAGGGATTTTTATGAGAAATTCCTACGCCAGCATTACCTGGATCAGGTTCGAGGGTATAATCTCAGGCTGCCCTCCGCGCGTATCGCAAAACCGCGGGCGCAACCACCCCTTGGAAACACTCTGCCATCTGCAGACTGCGTTTCCGGGCGCAAACTTAGAAATAAAATGTTTAGGTTGTTCTCCCTTTGCAGAAAAAATCAGGCAAACGGGAAAAGTTTGGTGAGCCAGAAGAATGAGAGCACCAGACCGATGCCTCCCACCAGAAATCCCACTCTCATCATGTCGCGGTTCTTTATGAGGCCTGTGGAGTAGGCAATCGCATTGGGAGGGGTGGAGATGGGCATCAGCATGGCCAGCGAAGCGCACACGGCCACATAGCAAACCATTGCCTTGTTGCCGCCCATCAGCGCAAAGTCTGCATTTGTGGAGAGCCCGGACGATACTGCGCAAAGGATTGGTATCAGCAAAGCGGCAGTGGCGGAGTTGCTTATGAAGTTGGAAAGTACATAGCAGACACCGCCCGCTATCGCAAATACCAGCACGATGGACATTGAGCCGAAAGGGATTGCATTTACCAGGGTTGCGCCCAGACCGGTGCCTCCCTTGCTGATGTCAAGCATTGCATATCCTATGGCGAAGCCGCCGGCCACCAGCCACAATATGCTCCAGTCTATCTTCTTGATGTCTTCGGTGGTAAGGGTGCCGGTGCAGGCAAACACCGCGAGCGGTATCAGCGCCACGATGTTCGAACTGATATGTGTCAGACTCTCGGTAATCCACAGCAGGATGGTCACTGCAAAGGTTATCCAGACCAGTGTCTTGCGCCAGCTGCCCGGAACGTTGCTCTCCGGAATCTCAATCTCAACTTTTTTGGATGAGAAGGGGAATAGCCACAGGAGAATGAGCCACGCCACGACAATCATTACCGCAACAAAGGGAATCATATGGATTGCCCACTGCCCGAAAGTGATGCCGGAGTCGAAATAGGTCTCCAGATTGCTGACGGCCGTGCCGTTGGGGGGTGTCCCGATGGTCGTGCCGATGCCGCCCAGATTGGCTGCGATGGGTATTGCAAGGGCGAGGGCGGTTTTGCCTTTGTCTCCGTCGGGAATGGTCTTCAGCACCGGAGCCAGGAAGGCGAGCATCATCGCCGCAGTGGCGGTGTTGCTCATAAACATCGAGAAGATGGCTATGACTGAGAGGAATCCCAGCAGCACCATCTTGGGATTGGTGCCGAACGGCTTCAGCAGAATCCTGGCCAGGGTGACGTCCAAGCCGTATTTGCAGGCCATTATGGCAAGGGTGAATCCACCCATGAAAAGCATTACCACAGGGTCGGCAAAGGCCGACATTATTTTCTGGTAGGACATTGTCCCCACCAAAGGGTTCCCGGCACTGTCAACCATCAGGAAGCCCAACCCCTTGTTGGAGAGAATCAGCAGGGCTGCCACTATGATGAGAAGCGATGTTGTCCAGCTTGGGATAATCTCAAAAATCCACATCAGGGCGGCGAAAACCAGCAAGGCAATGGTCCGCTGCTGGAGGACGGTCAGACCGTCTATGCCGAAGAAGGATGAAGGAACAAGAAAGAGGAAAAAAGTGACTGCCAGAACTATGGGCAGGAGGACGCAATACTTCAAATTGATTTTTTTGAGTGCCATATCGCAAGCCGGTTGAATCGGGCGGCAAAAGTAGTAAAAATTATCCCAAAAAATGAGTACCTTTGAAAGAATAAAAACCGAGTGTTGACACTCGCGAAACCTGAATGCAATGAAAATGACGATAAACGAAATGGCGCTGGCAACCGGGGCGCGTATCATGGGAAACGGAGAACGAGAGATATTGTGGCTTCTTACAGACAGCCGCTCGCTCGGTTTTGCGGCGGAAACCCTCTTCTTCGCCCTCCCTTCGGCGACGCGCGACTCCCTTCAGTTCATCCCGGAACTTTATTCCCGAGGGGTCAGGGCTTTTGTGGTGCCCGAAGGATTTGAGGGACGGATTGACACAACGGTGTGTTCCGAGGCCTCCTTCCTGGTGGTAAAGGATACTTTGAAGGCCCTCCAGATGCTGGCCCGCCACCATCGTCTCTCATTTGACGTTCCCGTAATAGCCGTAACCGGCAGCAACGGCAAGACAATAGTTAAGGAGTGGCTTTACCAGCTGCTCTCCCCCGACTGGCGGATAACCCGCTCCCCCCGCAGCTACAACAGCCAGGTGGGAGTCCCGCTGTCGCTTTGGGAGATGGACGAGATGACCCAGCTGGCCATAATCGAGGCGGGGATCTCCCAACCCGGGGAGATGGAGCGGCTGGCGGAGATGATTCTCCCCACCATCGGCGTTTTCACCGGGCTTGGGGATGCACATCAGGAGAATTTCGACTCTTTGGAACAGAAGGGGAGAGAGAAGATGAAACTGTTTGCCTCGTGCAGCAAGGTGGTGTGCCCCGACGGTACCGATTGTGCCGGCATGAAAGGGGATGTCGTACGGTGGGCGTGGGGCGATGCCACGGCAGATTTGTGCGTGACGGCAAAAGACCGCGTGACCTCATCCTCCACCCGCATTTCCGCCGTGTGGAAGGGGGATACCGCTGTTTCGTTCCGCATCCCGTTTGTGGATGACGCCTCGGTTATGAACGCCTGCTCCTGCGCTGCGCTCTGCCTGAGTCTCGGGATGGACCAGTCGGTGCTGGCAAAGCGTATGCAGCACCTGCAAAGTGTGGCGATGCGGCTTGACGTGAAGGAGGGCGTGAGGGATATCTCCATAATATACGACAGCTACAACAGCGACTATACCGGCTTGGACATGGCTCTTGACTTCATGAACCGTCAGGATGACGCCCATTCCCTGAAGAGGGTGCTCATTCTCGGCGATATGCAGCAGACGGGCGATTCGCATGAGACGTTCAAGTCGAAAGTGCGCCGTATGGTGGAAGGACGCGGAGTGGATGAAACCTTCTTCGTGGGGCCCGCCCTGGACGGCATTATCCCGGGCAGCCGTTGGTGGCCCAGCGTCGATGAGTTCCTGAGAAGTCCCGAACTTGCAACACTGAGAGGGTGCCAGGTTCTGCTCAAAGGCAGCCATAACTCCGGCTTTGACCGAATTCTGGACCGTCTGGAAAAGAGGGTTCACGAAACTATCCTCGACGTGGATCTCGGGGCGCTGGCCGAAAATCTCAAATACTTCCGTTCGCGGCTTAAACCCGAAACGAAGATCACGTGTATGGTGAAGGCTTCAGCCTACGGGGCCGGCTCGGTGGAGGTTTCCCGCACCCTGCAGAACTGCGGCGTGGATTATCTGGCGGTGGCGGTGGCCGACGAGGGGGTTGCACTGCGCGGGGCCGGAATCCGCACCAACATAATGGTGATGAATCCCGAGATGTCGGCGCTTGACACTCTTTTCAAATACAATCTCCAGCCGGAGGTTTATTCTTTCAGGATACTCGATGCCCTGATAGCCTCGGCCACTGCGGCGGGCATCACCCAATATCCCGTCCACATAAAACTCGACACGGGAATGCACCGGCTCGGATTCAACCCCGAAACCGATATGGAACGTCTGGTGGCCGTGCTGAAAAGCCAGCAGGCGCTGGTGCCGTGCAGCGTGTTCAGCCACTTTGCGGGGAGTGACAGCGATGATTTCGACGAGTTCAGCAGACATCAGGCGGCCCTTTTTGAGAAGGGGGCAGATATTCTGCAGAATGCATACCAGCACCATATCATCCGTCATCTGGACAACAGCGCCGGCATCGAACATTTTCCCGACTGTCAGCTGGATATGGTGCGGCTGGGGTTGGGCCTTTACGGCATCAGCAGCAGGGACGGCCGCGTCCTGAGCAATGTCAGCACTCTGCGCACCACCATTCTGCAAATCAGGGACGTACCCCGGGACGAGACCGTGGGTTACAGCCGCAGGGGGACGCTTTCCCGCGACAGCCGGATCGCCGCGCTGCCCATAGGATATGCCGACGGCCTTGACCGGCGTCTGGGTTGCGGCAGGGGCTATTGCGTGATAGCGGGCCGCAAGGCCCCTTACGTGGGCAATATCTGTATGGACGTCAGTATGGTGGATGTGACCGACATTCCGTGCGAAGAGGGGGACCAGGCCATCATCTTCGGTGCTCCCGACATTCCGGTTACGGAACTCTCCGATGCAATAGGAACCATTCCCTATGAAATTCTGACATCCGTTTCCGACAGGGTCAAGAGGGTGTATTACAAGGAGTAACGCATTATTCGCCCCGACTGTCTCCATTCGTCTTTCCGTTAAAATGTGCCAAATTGTCAGCAAAATTGGTGCTGGCAAGAGTTGTGCAGTGCGCTGAAATTGATACAAATTGAAAACGCACAAAGCACATAATTATGGTTAACAATCAGCAATTGGAAAAATACGCACTGAACCTTAACGAAAGGGCTCGTGCGGCAAAACTCGACCCGGTGATAGGACGGGACGAGGAAATCCGCCGCGTGCTTCAGATTCTGAGCCGCAGGACCAAGAACAACCCCATTCTCGTGGGAGAACCCGGCGTGGGCAAGACCGCCATCTCCGAAGGCATCGCGCAGCGAATAGTGTCGGGCGACGTTCCCGAAAACCTCAAGTCCAAAATTGTCTATTCGCTCGATATGGGCGCCCTTATTGCGGGTGCGAAATATCAGGGAGAGTTTGAAGAACGGCTCAAGGCCGTGGTCAAGGAAGTTAGCGAAAGCAGCGGGGAGATAATCCTCTTCATAGATGAAATCCACACCCTTGTGGGGGCGGGAAGGACTTCGGGTGCAATGGATGCCGCCAATATCCTGAAGCCAGCATTGGCACGGGGTGAACTCAGGGCCATCGGCTCCACAACCCTCGATGAATACCAGAAGTACTTCGAGTCGGACAAGGCTCTCGAAAGGCGCTTCCAGATGGTTCTGGTCGATGAACCGAGTCCCGCGGCATCCATCTCGATATTGCGCGGTCTGAAAGAGAAGTACGAAAACCATCACAAGGTCAGGATTGACGATGATGCCATCATTGCTGCCGTCCAGCTCTCCCACAGGTATATAACCAACCGTTTCCTCCCCGACAAGGCCATCGATCTGGTGGATGAGGCGGCGAGCAAGCTCCGTCTCGAGATGAACTCGGTGCCGGAATGCATCGACGAACTCAACCGCAAGGTCAGACAGCTCCAGATAGAGAAAGAGGCCATCAAACGCGAAGGGCACTCTCCCAAACTCGACAGAATCGAGGAGAGCATCACCGAAAGCCGCGAGGAACTCGGCCGTCTGAATGCCCAGTGGGAACAGGAGAAGAAACTGTTCGACACCCTGCAAAGCCATCGTCTGACCATCGAAAAACTCGGCCGTGAGGCAGACGAGGCGGAACGCAACGGTGATTACGGCAAAGTGGCGGAACTTCGCTACGGAAGGATTCCGCAACTCCGCGACGAGGTAAGCCGGCTCAACGACGAAAAGGAGTCGTGGCAGAGTCCCATAATGAACGAGGCGGTGACCGAAGGGGATATTGCGGAGGTTGTGGCCCGCTGGACTGGCATCCCGGTGCAGCGGATGATGCAGAGTGAAAAGGAAAAACTGCTCCACATAGAGGAAGAACTCCACCGCAGGGTGGTTGGGCAGGACGAAGCCATCTCGGCAGTGGCAAACGCAGTCCGCCGCAGCCGTGCGGGACTCCAGAACGAGAAACGTCCCATCGGCAGCTTCATGTTCCTGGGAACCACGGGCGTGGGAAAGACCGAACTGGCAAAGGCCTTGGCGGAATATCTGTTCGACGATGAAAACCTTATGACCCGCATAGATATGAGCGAATATCAGGAGCGGCACACCGTTTCGAGACTGGTGGGGGCGCCTCCGGGCTATGTGGGGTACGACGAAGGGGGACAACTCACCGAGGCGGTGAGGCGCAAGCCCTATTCGGTGATTTTGCTGGACGAGATAGAGAAGGCTCATCCCGATGTGTTCAACATCCTGCTGCAGGTTCTCGACGACGGCCGTCTGACCGACAACAAGGGGCGGACGGTGGATTTCAAGAACACCATCCTCATAATGACCTCCAATGCCGGCAGCGACATCATTCAGGACGGAATTGCGGCTGGTACTCCAATGGACAAGTGCCGCGAAGACGTGCTGGCGCGGCTCAAGGCCACGATCCGTCCCGAATTCCTGAACAGGATAGACGAAATAGTGATGTTCCAGCCCCTTTCTGCAGACGATATCCGTGCCATCCTTAAAATACAGATGACGGAATTGCAGGGCAAGCTGGAGGCGATGGGCATCTCTCTCGACTATACCGAGGCCTTTGTGGAATACATTACCGAAAAGGGGTATGACCCCCTCTATGGGGCCCGTCCCGTGAAAAGGGTGCTCCAGAAGGACCTGGTGGATATGGTCGCCAAGGAACTTCTCGGCGGCAGAATATCCCGCGAGAAAGGTATTCTGGTGGATGCCGGAGAGTCCGCAATCGTGCTGCGTGACAATGCTTTTAGCGACTGCCTGACAGGCGGCCGCTAAGCCTCTGCCGGCAGCATTGAATCCATCTCGGCAATGATCCCCCTCCTCAACTCGGCGGCTTTGTAATAACGCTCGTCGTGCCTGCACTTGAAGATGAACTTGCGCACGCGGTTGAGGAGTTTGAGGCTGGCTATCCGGCAATGGTGGAAGATGATGAGGCTCGGACCTTCAAGCAGCAAGGCGGCCAGTGCAATCCAGAAAGTTTTGGTCGCTATCCACACCGCCGCGAATATCGACAGATACCAGATGGGGAACGTCACCAGCGCTCCAATGCCGAATATGAATGACGAGCGGAGCATCGGGTCTTCAGTCCCTTTGGTAAGATGTACGGTAAGGTGGTAGGGTATGGCATTTATGAAGTAGCACGCTGCAAAAACCGGCAGGAGGATCAGCCAGCACAGCAGTCTCACGACAAACAGGTGGGCGTGGGTGCGGGAAAAAATCCAATCTTTCAGCCTGAGCTTCTTGAGGATGCCTGTGTATTCTTCGGTACGCTCCATAAGGGAGTTGAATTCCCCGGGTGCGGCGGCGGCCTTCTCTTCGAGCGTCTTGGCGATGGTCTTCAACGTGTGCAGATTGTCCGTGAGTGAACGGAGTTTCAGTCCGTGCTGCTTCTTGTACCTCTGGGAGTACATATGGCAGATTGCATTTATCGACTCGTAGTGTTCCGAATCCTCAACGTTGAGCATAAGGTCGTTGACCTTGCTGCGGCTCACGTCTGCCAACTCCTTCAGCGCCCTTTCGGGGTGGTTGCGGTAGGTCTCGAAAAAGTCGCTTAACCTGTAAGGTTCCCCGATGGTGATGAGCAGGTCATCCTGTATGCCGAGGTATGAGTTGTGATGGTTGCCCATAGGGACTATGAGCAGGTCTTTGGTGAAGCCCGAGGCTTCGCACGCTTCGAAGGCCATCCTGGCGAATCCCTTCTTGAACCCCCCGAGATAGTGGTGGTCCTGGTGCCCGCCTTCGGGGAAGAGGGCCACGACATCCCCTTCGTTGAGAATGCGGGAGGCCTGGTGGAATATCTCCTGGTTGTTGCCGAGTCCTTCGGTGCCGACGTCGCATTTGCGGTATGCGGGCATGATTCTCAGGAAACGTAGCAGTTTGGCAATGAAAGTCTTTTTGAATATGTCAGCCCTTGCGAGGAAAACCGGCGGCTGGTTGCGGTGGAGGGCGGCGTGGATGGCCAGGGCGTCTATGAGCCCGTTCTGGTGGTTGCAGATGACCATAAACCCTTCCCCTTTGGGCAGCCTTTCCTTTCCGTCAACGCGGAACCTGCGGTGATAGACATATTTGAAAACCGGCAGTACATAAAACTGCAGCAGATTGAAAAGGGGATTGTATCGGTTGACTTTACTGAAATCGAGCATTTTTGGTTAAGTGTTGATTGACAAATGTAAATAAAACACTCAATTTTCGCAAGCAAACATATTTTGAAATACAATGATTTATGTCTGATTTGCGAAACTTGATTAAAAAAGCGGAAAAATCTTCTGTTTCCGAAAGCTTTGTCAATACAAGACCACCGGACCGAGGAGGCCGGAGGGGACGAGGGGGCTTTCCGCCGTTATGGCGGTGTTGGAACAGAAAGTGCGGACCCCGTCCCTGCCCGGTTGGCGGTCGCCTATAAGGCGGTTGCGCCAGGGGGTGGTGATGCGTATTTCGATATTGTTTTCACCTGCGGGGAGACCATTGAGGTCGAAGCGGTAGGGGGCGTGCCACTGGATGCCGCGGCTCTCTCCGTTCACCAGAAGTTCGGCAATGCCATACACTTTCCCGAGGTCCAACGTGCGGAAGCCGTCACAATCAATTGTCTTTGAATATGCGGCACATCCCGAGAAGTATCTCACATCGTCATCGCCCTCAACTTGGGAGAAATCGGCAAGCCTACTGAATTCTCTTTCAAAACTTTCATAGACCGGAGAATGGAACAGGACTTTCCAGGGACCATCCACCTGCTTGGACGTTTTGTGTACGGCTTCCTCATCCATAGCGTACCCGGCTGCGTCTTCGCATCCCCCCGCCTTTCTGACGAGCACGACAAACACGGCGTCGTGGGCTTCCAGTGCAAGATGGAACGACGTCCGGCCCTCCTTCCCGCAATAAGCCAAAGGGAGTCCGCTCCCGTCTTCGGCCCGCCACAGCATAGGCATATAACCGCAGCATCTTAACGAGATGTCAGTTTCAATTTTCTCTTCAGTAGGATTGGAAAGCCAGTAAATCTCTCCGAA
>JABUTP010000032.1:0-5132 GCA_021443625.1 Bacteroidales bacterium
CTCATAGTGTAAGGCACCGTTTCGGCCCACTTGGAGAATTTGTCCCACGAACTCATTCCGCCGGTGATATATTCCTCAGCAACGCCGTTGCCGCGCATAGCGCGCCACTTGTAATGGTCTCCGCCAAGCCAGAGCTCGGTAATGTCCTTGAACTGCCAGTTCTCGGCAATCATTTGGGGAACCAGATGGCAATGATAGTCAATGATGGGCATGTGCTCGGCATGCTCGTGGTATAACTTGCGGGCGTAGTCGCCGCCAAGCATGAAATCTTCGTTGATGAATGACATATATCGTTGTTTGTTTTTGATCTCGGGTTGATGCCGGATACAAATTTAATAAGAATTTGAGTTTCCTGCTCAGAAAAACAACTGCAGAATGTCGTCCGCACTGAGTCCGGCGAAATACTCGTTTATGGGGAGGGATGCCAGACGGGCGGCAATTGCGCTCCGGTTGTGGTAACAACCGACCATTTCCCGGCAGAAATTTTCGGTGGGAAGGGTGAAGAAGTAATCCCCTTCGACTGCCATTTCCGAGATTTTTCCGTCGGCTACCTCAAAAGATATGTTGATGATGCCGCTGGGGAAACGGCATTGGTTGCCGAAGGAATATCGGGCGGTCTTCCCATAATTCCAGCTGTCCGAGGCATACTTGGACGAGGCGAGGGCCTTTATGGCTTCGATATCCGCGTGAGTGTAGGCGTAGGGCTTTTCCCCCTTCGACAGGAAATCGGCGAGATATTGTATGAACTCTTCCACGGACATCTTGACCGGGAGGTGCTCCAGAATGTTCGTCACGCGGCTGACGTTGGACTTGACCGCCTTTCCTATGAATTTTTCGGGTTTGCTGCGGAGAGCCCTCGCCAGATTTGCCATACGGGAGTCGAAAAGCAGCGTGCCGTGTTGCAGGATTCTTCCTCCCTGCACGCAGATTGCGTTTCCGGAGAATTTGAGCCCGTCGATGGTGAGGTCGTTCCGCCCCTGCAGGCAGGCATCCACGCCCAGATTTCTCAGAGCTTCTATTATGGGTGCCGTGAACCTGCGGAACATGTCACTTGTGCTCTCCAGTCCAGAGTTGTTGTCAATGAATGTGAAATTCACGTTGCCCGGGTCGTGGAAGACCGCACCGCCACCCGACAACCTTCTGACCACCTTGATGCCCTGCTGCGCCACATACTCCGAGTCAATTTCGGCGAGGGCGTTCTGGTTGCGCCCTATCACTATGCACGCATCGTTTCTCCACAACCGCACCACGGGTTCCGAAATGCTGCTGAGAAGATATTCTTCTGCGGCAAGGTTGAAAAAGGGGTCCAGGGATGTGTCAACAATGAACATTTGTCTGCAAGCGGTTTGGTTATTTCTGCAAAGGTAGTACCTTTGAATTGTTATTCTAATTTTTTGTTGGTATGAGGCGCGGGATTTCGGTTGGGATTGCACCGCTGAAGGTGGCAATCTTTTTCTTTTTTGCGGCAGCGGCCTGCCGTTGGACGTCATTCTCCCTCTATGCCCAGACGGTTGCGGCGGAAGCCCTGCTGGAGATGGCTGAGGAGGGGCTTTCCGAAGAAACGGCCCAGAACTTCATTGCGGAGGTGGAATACCTGACGCGTCATCCCGCCGATCTGAACGGGGCCACGCGTGAGACACTGGAGCGTCTGGGGGTGCTTTCGGTGTTCCAGACCGAGAGTCTTCTGGAGTATATCAAGGACTACGGCCCCATACTCTCGTGGAACGAGGTGGGGGTGGTGGACGGCATCACCGCCGATGCGGTGGCCTTGCTGCAGCAGTTTTTTACGTTAGGAAAGCCGGCAGGGACGCAACGCGGCACGATGGAACTGCGCTCCCGCTGCAGATATTCCCAACTGCATCGGGGCATAGGGCAGTACAACCGGGTTTCATTTTCGGAAGGGGGACTGACGGGAGGGGCTCTGCTGGAGAGCGATGCGGGGGAGATGCCCCTTATGGATTTCAAAAGTATGTATCTCGCTTATTCCGATGGGAAAGGCACTTTTCTGTTAGGGGACTATTCGGCCTGTTTCGGGCAGGGGCTGTCGCTGTGGAGCGGGTTCTCCCTGACATCCGTCTCCTCCCCGTCCTCGGTGATGAAAAGGGGGAGAGGCATCATGCCTTACAGGTCATGTTGTGAAAGCAATTATTTCCGCGGCGTTGCGGCGAGCCGTAAAATGGGCTGCGTGGCGGTTTCGCTTATCTTTTCGGCTGCTCCGGTGGATGCGGCCGTGAAGGATGGCAAATACACGTCCTTGGCCACCGACGGGTTGCACCGCACCGTTACCGAGAAACTGAAGAAAGGCGCGATGAGGGAATACCTCGGTGCAGCGGACGTCACCTTCTCCCGAAACCGGCTCAAGGCGGGAGTGACACTTGCTGCATACGGCTACAACAGGGGAAACGGACGCAAGGTGCAGGAATACAACAGGTATCAGATGTACGACGGCCTCTGGGGGAACGCCTCGTTCAATCTGCTGTGGTCGGTGGGACACCTTCGGACTTTTGCCGAAGTCGCATTGGATATGGGGTTAAGGACGGCAGCCCTGGCGGGGGTGGTATGGTCGCCGTCATACGGCTTTGAGGTTTCCGTCACGGGACGGCATTATCCCTACAATTACATTGCCTCACATGCAGGAGCATGGTCCAGAAGTTCGGCGGTGGCCAATCAGAGCGGACTGCTCTGCGCGTGCCAAATCAGACCCAACGAAAATCTCGCTGTCAATCTCTCGTCGGAGATGGTTCACTTTCCCTATTCGCGGTTCAGGGTGTCCGGCCCCTCCGACGCTGTCTGGAGTTCGGCGGCAATCCAATGGGAAAAGGGACTCTGGCGGTGGTCGGTGAGGGATAACTTCAAATGGCAGAGTCAGGACGGCTCGCAGCGCCATTCTCTGAAGGGAATGGTGGGGGTGAAGGGGGCGTGGTGCGGACTTTCGTGCAGGATGTCATCCTCTGTGGTCAAACTTCCGGAGCGGGAGTTGCAGTGCGGTTTCGCTTTGGGCCTGGATGCCGAGACGAAATTCTGCGGGGGGCGGATGTCGGTCAAAGGCGGTGTCACATATTACAATACGCCCGATTATGACACCAGGGTATATATCTACGAACCCGACCTGCCCGGGGTGTTTCTTGCCAACTGTCACTATGGCAAAGGTCTGGCTCCGCGACTTGTGGCAGAATACCGACCCTCGAAAAATAGACGTTATATGGCCAAGGTGTCCCGTGCCGATGCCCTTTCGGCGGAATCCCCTATTGCCGCGGCGGTTCAGGTGGATTTCTCTTTCTGACGGGCGGAACCCTGAAGCGGATGCGGAGGATTATTTCTCCGTGGGGTGGGATTTGCGTGGAACGCACATTCTGATGGCACCCGGAATGGTGGTGATGGTTACCGGGGTTGTTCCCAGCATCTCCCCGTCTATCTCGACGTTGATGGGCATACGGCTCTCTATCGTGGCATTCCTGAACTGGGTGTGGGTGACCCGTTTGATGTCGAAAATCCTTCCCGCAAGCAGTTTGGGCATACTGCACAGAACCCGGAACTTGCTGATGTTTCCGACCACAGTCATATCCACGAGGCCGTCATCGGGAAGGGCATACGGTGTCTGCTGGAGCCCTCCGCCCGAAAATTTGCCTATGCCCAACGCAATGGAGAAGGTCTCATCGTCGTGGAACTGTTCGCCATCCACGGTTATGGTGCATTTTTCCAGTCGGCTGTGCTTCATCGCCCTGAGGATGCTCTTTACGTAGAAACTGCCGTCGGCGCCTCCTTTCTTGCTTTTCATCCGGCAAAACTCGAGACAGGTGTCGGCATCGAAGTTGAGCCCGCCGATGTTGATCATATAACGCGTTCCGGTCTGACCGTCACAGCAATAGTCGCAGCGGGCGACATCCTGAAGGATGGTCTGACCGTCCGTTATGTATTTTATGAAATCCTCCGTGGACCCCTGCATGTCGTATAACTTTATCCAGTCATTGCCGCTTCCGGAAGGGATTATTCCGATGGTTATCTCGGTGGTGGGCACCTCGCTCTGGAGCATCGCGCCGTTTATGACCTCGTGAAGCGTTCCGTCGCCCCCGATGGCTATGAAATTGCGCTCTCCCCGCGCTATCGCCTGCTGTGTCAGCTCGATGGCATGTCCCGGATACTCGGTGAAAGTATGGTTGAAGGTTATGCCCGCCTGGGTCAGCAGATTCTTGATTGCGGGCCAGTTACGCTGTCCGAGACCACGTCCCGCCCACGGATTTACTATGATGTTCCAATACATTTCTTTGCTCAAAATGGTTACAAAAATAAGAAGATGTTTTGAATTATTATGCTTTCATATCACACAAACAATTGTTAAATTTGCCCAATTGTAAAGAAATTTCGTAAATGGGAAAGACCATAGCTATAGCCAACCAGAAGGGTGGGGTGGGTAAGACAACCACCGCCATCAACCTTGCCGCATCTCTGGCGGTGATGGAAAAGAGAACTCTGCTCATAGATGCAGATCCCCAGGCCAATTCGACCTCGGGACTCAATTTCAATCCCGACTCCACGAGCAACAAGACGCTTTACGAGGCTATGATTGGGGACATTCCTTTGGCTGACACTTTCCTGGACACTTCGCTGAAGTTTCTGAAAGTGGTCCCTTCCCACATCAATCTGGTGGGTGCGGAGGTGGAACTTTTCGAAGAGGAGGGGCGGGAGAGTTTCATCCGCAACGTAATCGCCCCCATAAAGGACGATTTCGACTACATCATCATCGACTGCTCGCCCTCGCTGGGACTGATAACCGTCAATGCCCTGACGGCGGCGGATTCGGTCATTATTCCGGTGCAGCCCGAGTATTTTGCCCTTGAAGGACTGGGCAAACTGCTGAACACCATCAAGATAGTCCAGAACAAGATAAATCCCCAGTTAACCATAGAAGGGTTCCTATTCACAATGTTCGACGGACGGCTCCGGCTTCACAACCAGGTGGTGGAGGAGGTGCGCAACCATTTCGGCGACAAGGTGTTCAATACCATCATCACCCGCAACGTCCGTCTGAGCGAAGCCCCTTCCCACGGCAAGCCGGTGATACTCTATGCGGCGCTGTCGTCCGGAACAGGCAATTATATGAACCTGGCCGAAGAACTTGTCGGCCGAAACGA
>JABUTP010000032.1:5144-6319 GCA_021443625.1 Bacteroidales bacterium
AAGAAGAGAAGTGTTCTTGGACAGGGCATAAATGCCATATTGACCAATGCCGAAGAGGTGCTCAGCAGCACCGCTCCGCGTTCCGGAAGGGAGGGCGGTGACCCCGCTCCATCCGACAGAAAAGCATCCGGTCCTATGACCGTTACCGAGATACCCCTTTCCCAGATTTCGCCCAACCCGTTCCAGCCCAGGCTGACCTTCGATGCGGAGGCCATCTCCGAACTGGCCGAGTCCATCCGCAATATGGGCATCATCCAGCCGTTGACATTGCGGCGAATGCCCAACGGACAATACCAGATAATAAGTGGAGAGAGGCGCTTCCGGGCAGCCCGCATCGCCGGCCTCGGTTCGGTGCCGGCCTACATCCGTCAGGCAGACGACACCGCCATGCTGGAGATGGCCATCGTGGAGAATATACAGCGGGCGGACCTTGACCCAATCGAAACCGCAATGAGTTTCCAGAGGCTTCTTACGGAGTGCAACCTTACGCAGGAGTTGCTGGCCGACAGGGTTGGCAAGAAGCGGGCAAGCGTGACGAACTATCTGCGGCTTCTCCGCCTGCCGGCAGAGGTCCAGAAGGCCGTCAAGGACGGCACGCTCTCAATGGGCCACGCCAAGGTGCTTCTTTCGGTCGATAATCCCAAACTTCAGGTCGCCCTTTGCCACAATACGATAGACCAGGGGTGGTCGGTGCGCACTCTGGAGGAGAAAGTCAGACAGGCATCCCTTCCGGAGATTCCCCGCCAGGCCGCAGAAATACAGCAGCTTCCCGATGAATACTATCGTGTTCTGGAGGTTGTGGGAAGATATTTCAACAATAACATATCTCTGAAGCGGACTCCCGCCGGCAGCGGCACGATGACAATCCGTTTCAAGAGCGACAGCGAGATAGAGGCGTTCCTGGGCGCATTGGAGGCGGGAAAGATATGATGCGGGGAGCAAGGCGCCACATAATCATCGCAATGATGGTTTTCATTGCTTCGACCACCTTCGCCTGGGGGCAGTTCACCCGCAACACGGCCATCAGTTCGGGCCCTCCCGGAGCCAATATGGGGAGTGAAACCACGAGTGACACTGAGGCAGAATCCGACACTTTGCAGGGATTCTCCCTAAAGCATCTCTACCGGGGATTGTTGCGCAAGGAACCCCTCACGCCAGGTTATGCTGCCTTCGGC
>JABUTP010000032.1:6592-18957 GCA_021443625.1 Bacteroidales bacterium
CCGGGACTGGGCCAGGCCTACAACGGCGACTGGTGGCACATCCCCATCTGGTACAGCGGCTTTGCCGTCTGCGGATACACAATCCATCTCAACAATATCCAGTATCAGCGCTACAAATACATCTACAAGATGGCCACGACGGCCGATTCCGGCTATATCGGCCACATTACCGAAACCCAGGCCAAGACCTACCGCGACCTCTACCGCCGTTATCGCGACTATTCCTACGTGGCAACCATTCTTGTATATGCCATAAACATCATAGATGCCAACGTATTCGCTTATATGAGCGACTTCAACGTCAGTGACGACCTTGCCCTTAAGGTGGAACCCGCGCTGATAGACGGGGTTGACAATATCATCAAGGGTACGATTCCCACAACATCCTTCGGCCTGCAGATGTCGCTCAAATTCTGATAACGATTTTTATTGAACACACGATATGCATTCAGCCAACAATATCCTCTCAAAAATCATCCTTCCGATAGTGCTTCTGGGCCTTGTCTCGATGCCCGCCGACGCCCAGCTTAAAAAGAAACAGATTTCTGCGATGCAGGATTCGATAGCGCGGCTCAACGCCCGCGTGGATTCGCTCCAGAAAGCCTACGAGGAGCTGCTCAACGCCCCTTTCGAGCCGGTGGAGATGATAGGCGAGCAGGATACGTCCGTCATTGACTGGAACCCCGATTATTACAGCGACCAGATAGTCGGCTGGCTGGGCGGGGATTTCGATGACCCGCAGGATTTCATTCTGGAGGCATCGGAAGAAGCGTACATCTCCGAAATTCCCGATTCGGTCTATATCGACCGTCTCAACCGCATCAATTCGGTGGTGAAGGTGCCCTACAACGACATCGTACGCAGTTTCATAGTGCTTTATACCCAGAAGATGAGCAAAGACAAGATTCAGCGGATGCTGGGCCTGGCCAACTACTATATGCCTACGCTGGAAGAGATTTTTGCCCAGGAGGACGTTCCGGTGGAACTGACACGCCTCGCTGTGATAGAGTCCTCTTTCAATGTCAAGGCGGTGTCGCGTGCCCGCGCAGCCGGTATGTGGCAGTTTATGTACGCCACCGCCCGCCAGTACAAACTCCAGGAAGATTCTTATGTCGATGAGCGCTTCGACTATGAAAAGTCTGCCCACGCCGCCGCCCGCTATATGAGGGATGCCTATACGATATTCGGCGACTGGTCGCTGGCCATAGCTTCCTACAACTGCGGCCCCGGCAACGTGAACAAGGCCATAAAGCGTTCCGGAGGCGGAAAGGACTTCTGGGAAGTCTATAAATACCTTCCCCGCGAGACCAGGGGATATGTGCCGGCATTCGTGGCTGCGCAGTATGTTCTGGCCTACTACAAAAGCCACAATCTGCTTCCCGCAAAAGTTTCCATACCTCCCCAGACCGATACGTTCCACATCAGCCGGCCGCTCCATTTCGGACAGATTTCGGAGGTGACGGGGGTGAGCATGGAGACGCTCAGCGACCTCAATCCGCAGTACATCAAGGAATTTATCCCAGGTGACGGCAAGGAATACGTGCTCCGGCTGCCCTACGAATACTGTATGACGTTCATTGAGAACGAAGACTCCATTTATACCTACAAGGATTCCATTTATTGCCAGAGGGTGGTGGAAAAGGGTGTCGGCGCCCCCACTTCAAGTTATGCCAGGGCTGCCGGTTCGGGTGGTGCGCAATATGTGGTGCATACCGTGCGGAAAGGGGAAACCCTGGGCAAGATTGCCGCAAAGTACCATACCACAGTCGCCAAAATCAAAAAGGACAACGGCCTCCGCAGTGACAATCTTGCCGTGGGCAAGAAGCTCCGCATATACGGCAAAGGGGCCTCTCCCTCCACAAGCACCGCCTCTTCTGCAAGTTCGGCGGCTTCCACCACGCAGCAGACCGCTTCGGGCAGTTACGTGACACATAAAGTCAAGTCCGGTGAAACGTTGGGTGGCATAGCCCAGAAATACGGAACCACAGTGGCCAGAATCAAGAGTGACAACAAACTCTCGGGCAACACCATAAAGGTCGGACAGTCGTTGAAGATTTACGGCAAGAGTGCAGGCGGCGCGCAGACCGCCCAGACAGGGACGACCGCTACACAAAAGACCACATATACGGTCAAGAAAGGGGATTCGCTGTGGTCCATCGCCGAGAAAAACGGGTTGAGTCTGTCGGAACTTCTGAGAATCAACGGCTTCAGCCGCAATACCAAGGTCTATCCCGGACAGATAGTGAAAATTAAATAGGTCGTACCGCAATTAAATTTGGTGTTGTTAAAAAATGTATTACCTTTGCAACCCCAAACCAATGGTGCCATAGCTCAGTTGGTAGAGCAACGGACTGAAAATCCGTGTGTCCCTGGTTCAATTCCCGGTGGCACCACAAAAACCTCAGACTTCCAAGTCTGAGGTTTTTAGTATTCAGGGGCACTCGCGACGGTCAGGTTGGATATGGACTAACAGATTATCCATGGAAAAATAACCTTTTCAACAGTTTGTAAAAACTTGTTAAAGGATTATATTTGTGTAAAAAGTAGGCTTCCTATGGTAAAAATCTTCCAATTCTAAACCCCAATATATGAAACGTCATTTTGCAATAATTCTCGCGATTTCTCTGTTGTTCGTATGTTGTAGTAAGGAGAATGATCATACGCATACCACAGAGAAGAAGTTCTCAAGGTTCATTTCAATTTCGGAAGCTCAGAAAGATGTTGAAAATCTTATTTCCGATATTTCTGCCACGAAATCGATTCAACGTAGAGAAATTTCTGACTCATGGACGACTTCAATCTCGACTAAATCAGGTGATTTTATACCCGAAGCATATGTCTTTAATTTCAAAGATTCTCTTGGGTATGCTATTGTTTCCAGTGATACAAGAGTGGGCCTGATTGGATTTGCCTTGGAAGGAATATTTGATGAAAATTCCGAAATCTCAAATCCTGGCCTTATAGTTACGTTGTCAAATGCACAATCTGTTTTGGCTCGTGCCGATTCTTTGGACGAGCCATACGGATATGAGATTACCTATGAGTATGGAGAATGGGAGAATCAATTTTCTACTCCTATATATGGGTATTGTCCTGTAAAGTGGGCGCAGGGTTCTCCATATAACCAGTATTGTTTTACAAGTGACGGTCAGCGGGCGAAGACGGGTTGCGTGGCTACAGCTGTTGCACAACTTATGTCAATTTATCAGTATCCCACATCCTATTCCGGCTTTTCTTTCAATTGGTATAATATGATATCAAGCCCATATACATTGGATTATTATGGGAACTACTCTGTGGGCATTTTGATGCAACAACTTGGTGTTACAAGCAATCTTGATATGGATTATGGGGTTCTGAGTTCAGGGGCGTCCCCGGAGAATATTCCTCGCACGTTTGTCAATTTTGGATACTCAAATGGTGGTGCCCTCAGTAGTTATTCTACTTATCTTGTTGCCTCAGAACTCGAATCGGGATATCCTGTTTTGTTAAGCGGATATGATACCAGGCACACAACAATACAAACAAATATTTTTGGTAAGGTGGTAAGCATTACATACTCTTACGAGGGAGGCCACTGTTGGCTTGCACATGGCCTTCTGACCCGGAGAAGACTTGTTTCTCGTTATGAGGATGGAGTATTTGTGGGGTCTTATTACCAAACGAATAATTATATCCTATGCAACTTTGGATGGGGGGGTGTGGATGATGGCTATTATGCTGATTGGGCATTTGATACAAATGCAGGTCCTATATATGGTGAGACTATAGCAACCCGAGGGACCACAACAACTACCGAGTCAAATCCGGGTTTTTATGAATACCACATTACATCTGTAACGGGAATACGTAGATAATGAGACGTTTTTTGACCATAATGATACTATACGTTCTCGCGATGTTTCTGCTGCCGTCGTGTGAAGAGAATACGCGGGAAAATTATCTGGGATATGGGACACTGATAGAACTAAATCAGGATGCTTTCATTTTTTCTTCACAGGGAGGTTCAGCTACGCTTAAATGTACCAATCTTTCAAAATTTCAAATATCATCCTTAGAGATTCCCTCGTCTCCCGGACCTGATATTCTGCCGACAAAAGATGAGTATTATCGTACGATTTCAGTTGCTGCCGATGGTATTCTGATTTCACGTATTGATAATACATCGTTTTTAATAACAGTGAATCCATCGGATATCGCACGGGACTGGATTCTATGGATGCAGAGTGGTAACTCTTTTAAACCAATACCCATATCGCAGAAATTCTTGGATTGAGTTGAATCATTTGCATAAATCTATAGTTATTCTATTGCTGGTTGTTTCTATTATCCCGACATATGGTCAGAAGTTGACGGTAAGCGGAATTATCTCTGACGTCGAGACGGGTGAGATTCTAATAGGAGCAACGGTCAGAGGATTGTGTGGGGCTAATCTCAGCAACAATATGGGATTCTTCTCTTTGCCCATTCTTGCCGGAAAGGATATTCTCGCATGCGAGTATGTTGGCTATGAGTCTCAATCTGTCGAAATAACCGCATTGAACGATACGGTCATTAATTTCAGACTTCATAAATGTTTGCCTTTGAAGGAAGCGGTTATTTCCGCAGAACGACATTCTGCATTCACTGCATTAGTGCCCGGCACAATTGATATTCCTTTGGCTTTGATAAATGCTACACCGGCATTACTGGGGGAGAGTGATATTCTGAAGACTGTTCAGTTACTGCCGGGAGTCCAAAGCGGAACCAACGGATTCTGCGGACTCTACGTAAGAGGAGGAGGCCCAGACGAGAATCTACTTTTACTCGATGGGATGCCTCTATACAATGCCGAGCACCTGTTGGGCTTATTCTCTGTATTTATGCCGGAAGCTGTGAAGAAAGTTACTTTCTACAAGGGATGCTTTCCGGCAAGATATGGAGGAAGACTTTCCAGTGTCCTTGATCTGAGGACGAATGACGGCAATACGGAACATCATTGCGGAGAAGTCAGTGTAAGTCTGTTGAGCACGAAATTTCATATAGAAGGCCCGGTTGTAGATAGTACGACAACCTTTTCTTTTAGCAGCAGAATTATGAACACCATTCTCGCAGTCCCTATTGTTCAATCAATGGACCGTAAAGAGAAGGGGGACTATTGGTTTTATGATATTGACGGTAAGTTTACGCACAGATTTTCCCCACGAGACAGGATAAGTTTTAATGTCTATAAAGGGCGGGACAAGCTGTTCTTCCACGAAGATAAGGATTATCCCTTCACTTCAGAACAGATCTCAAATACCATAACTGATTCTGAAATGGCCTGGGGTAACACGCAGGTGCGCGCCGGCTGGGATCACGTGTATGGCCCCAGTCTCTCTTCGACTGCTTTCTTGGGATACAATCGATTTGCGATAAAGACAGACATTAGCGAAGATTTTTCGCTTTTTGCGAAGGACGAGCAGGTGCGTACGATATCCGATATGGAGTACAAATCCGGTATGGATGATGTCAGTTTCAATATCGATTTCGATTTATTTCAAAGTAATTCGCATCATATTCGATTCGGTGTGGAAAGTATATTTCATGTGTTCTCTCCCGAAACATATGGATTGCGAAGCAGGGACTATGGCCCAGACGATGTCGTTAAGTCGGACACCACAATGTCCTCTGCAGCAAATAATGTGATACGGGCAATGGAGATCTCTACATACGCCGAGGATGAAATATGTTTAGGAAAAGCTCTTTCATTGATGACTGGAATACGATTTAATGTATTTGCCGCGCGGGGGCGATCTTATCTTTCTCCTCAGCCCCGATTAGCGGTCAAGTACTCTGTATGCAGGGGAGTGGACCTGAAATTAGGCTATTCCAGAATGGGGCAGAATGTACATCTTCTCACATCCAGCCGGCTGACTCTCCCTATGGATTTGTGGGTTCCTGCCACCGAAAGAATTGATCCTATGATATCTGATCAGGGAAGTGCAGGCGCATATTTCAGTTGGGCGAAGGGATGGCAGATGACAATAGAGGGCTACTACAAAATGATGCGTAACGTTCTGGAGTATAAGGATGGTGTTCCGGTTATGGGAAACTCCTCGGGATGGGAGGATAAAGTGGAGATGGGTATAGGACGATCTTATGGTGCCGAGATTCTGATTCAAAAGGAATCGGGGTCAACAACAGGATGGCTGTCGTACACCATTGCAAAGACCGAACGAAGGTTTCCCGATGGTACAATAAACCGTGGAGAGTGGTTTCCATACAAGTACGACCGTCGTCATTCTGTGAATCTTCTCGCCAATCATGCCATTAACAGCGTCGTTGATTTGAGTGCAGTATGGACGTTTGTAACCGGTGGCGTTATAACAATCCCACAGAGACAGACCGTCGTATTAGACCCGGATGGAAAGGAACTTCAACAGGCTAATGTTACCTATTCAAGGGGCAATTACCGCCTGCCTCCGTCACACTTGCTCAATGTCGGTCTCAATTGGCATAGAAAGATAGTGCATGGTGAATCTATATGGACTGTCAGCATCTACAATATCTACAATCAGATGAATCCCGACTGGGTTATCAGTAATCTGAGAACAATCCGGAGGTCCTCCCAGATTTACGTGGCAGAGCGGGAAGTAAAGAATGTAACCATTATTCCGATACTGCCGTCAATAGGATATACTTTCAAATTCTAACTTATGAAAAATATATTGCTCTCCATATTGTTTGGATTGGTGCTGTCGTCCTGCGTAAGAAAGGTGACGTATGAGCCGACTGAAGTTCAAGACAGGGTTATTATAAACGCCCAGCTGACTTCCGGCCCCGGGCCTCATACAATTTATGCAGGAATCAGTAAAACAAAAACCGTGGCAAAACTGAGGGGGGCACGTATATGTTGCTATGTCAATGGAGAATATGTCTGCGAAGCCGTTTGCGACGATACAGAACGAAATACGATGCAGACTCCGTATGTATTTGATACGGAACTTACACCCGGAGACCGTCTGTATCTTGATGTGACATCACCAATAGGAGATGTTTACGCCGAGACGGTTGTGCCTTCATTAAACGGACGAATTACAACAATAACGGCAGAAGACAAGGGGGACGAAATGGAATTCGCAATTGAGGTGGAAGATTTCGGTGTTGGGTCAAATTTTTTTATGCTAAGTTGTCAACATAGGTATGACCGCAAACTTATCAGATACATTTCTGCCGGCAATTACTCATATCGTGAGAAAAATTTTTCTGAGAGAATAACCCTTTCCCATAGAGACGATCCTATTCTGGACGGTGCATATCTGGGCTCGGTTAATAATATGAATGATATGCTTGGAACCGGAATTCCTAATGTATATTGCATTTTTTCAGACAAGAAACTGAAAGATTCAAAAGGCACCATCAATGTCAGCATTTCAAAGAAGGTGCTGTACTCTACATCGTTGGATTATGAAGTGTATCTTGAACAGGATTATATCAAGACACAGCATTGGGTGGACTTTTCTTTAAGCCAAATAACAAAAGAGGAGTTTGATTATCTGGCGGCATTGAGTTCTCTAAAAGCATATAACTTTGACTCTTCTGACTTGCTTGAGGAAGCCGTGGTTCCCAGCAACGTGATAGGTGGAGAAGGATTCGTCTCCGTTTTTACGGAAGAAAGGAAGACTTTGTCGGTGGGCGATGAATAGGGAGTACTGTGAAAAGTTGAAATTCTTAACGAAAAAGAGCTGAAAACAACTCAACTGCTCTTGTCGATGTTCCGGGCCAAGGGGAGGGAGAGAAGCTGGATGGCGCCCACAGCGGGAAGGACGCAGCGGAGGGCGAAGTCGTCCGACGAAACGGCCGCCACCGCTATGAACAGCGCCATACCGAACGCCCGGCCGGCGAAAAGGCCCACCTCGTGCGACATTATGTAGGTGTAGCCGTCGCGTTTCTCGATACGGCTCACGGTGTCGATTGTTTTCATCATAGTGGGGTAGTATGCCAGGTCGTGCAGCGGCTGGAAGAACACCTTGCAGGTCACGAATGCCAGCACTCCCGCCGCCGAGAAGAAAATGGTGTTCAGTACTGTTCCCACAAAGAAGGTAAAAAGCCCCGCCCCGAATATCTTCATCCGGTCTGAGGGTTTGGACACGCGGCCGAGAACATATACCAGCACTGCGGTAAATGCCCCCGAAATGCCCTGTATCATGCCGAGTTCACCTTCACCTCCCACGAACTTCATCACCAGTATGGCGGGAACCGTAATCATAAATCCTTGTGCCATCCCCTTGAGGGCGGCCAACAGAAGCATTTTTCTCCACAGGCTGTGGAAGCGGATGTGGTAAAAGCCGCTGCCGACGGGAGTCTTGAAATCTCCTTTGGAGAGAGCGGCGCAGGCGCATATCGAGACAATGAGGGCGAATATCGTTACGATCTGATAGCCGTTCCTTCCCGACAACATCCGCCCGAACATTTCAACCCCGTCTATCCAACTTAAAAATGCCCCTGCCGCAATGGGGATGACAACGCTCCATAAAGAGAAAAAGAACGACTCGAATCCGAAGAAGTAGTTGCGCTCCTCATCCGTTGTGGAATGGAGGGTCAGCAGGTAACGGTTGGTCCAGAAGAAGCCGGTGCTTAGGCCGACGAAAAATCCCGAAAGGCAGATTACACCCGGGGTGGCCCTGCCCACAAACATCATGAACATCAGCGAGACTGCCGACAGGATGATGCCGAAGCCATATATTGTGGCGGGCCTGAAATTTCTCAGCAGCAGCCCGCCCACAAGGGCTGTAAAGACAATGCCGACAAACAGGCAGAGTTCGTACCAGACAACGCAGGATGCGCTATCGGTGCTTCGCATAACGTAAGCCCCGGCAAAGACATCAATGATGGGGAGTACCATCGCAAAGAGAAGATTGGTGACCAGAAGGGTCCTGACGTTTTTCTCCTGCGATTTGAAGAGCCGTAATTCTCCGCGTATGCCCGCCATCGGAAAGTCAGTTCTCCGCGTTTCAGTTATCCCTGTGATGGCGGTACTGGTGGAAATGTTCCCGGATGCTCATCCGGTCGAGGGATTTGGGCATCGGATGTATCCTCTTGTTGTGCCAACGGATGAAGAACGAGCAGCAGAGCAGTGTTACAAAACCGCTTGCGGTGTACGCGAAGGTGGGGGTGGCCCCGAATCCTTCGGGGGCGATGAGAATGTACGAGCAGCACACCATTGTCATGAACAGCGCGGGTATCAGTCCTATTATCCAAGGTTTCTTCTCCCTTTCCAGATAGACGGTGATGGTCCACAGCGTCAGGGTGGCGAGCGTCTGGTTGACCCAGGCGAAATAACGCCATAGAATCGAGAAATCGATGAACATCAGCGCAATTGCAATGGCAAAGATGGGGAGGCTTATCATCAGCCGGTGACGGGTTTCCGCCTGGCTGAAATGCATAAAGTCCGCTGCGATGAGGCGGGCACACCGAAGGGCTGTGTCACCGGAGGTGATGGGGGCGACAACCACTCCGAGAATGGCGAGCAGGGCGCCTACCTTTCCAAGCCAGGTGTCGCATATCTGGTTTACGACGATGGCGGGATTCACTCCGTGGGCGCCGTCGCCGGTCATCAGGTTCAGCAGTTTTTCGTAGGGGGTGGCTCCGGCTGAGGTGAGACTGTCGGCAAACTTGATGGCAGCTGCGGCCCATATCAGCGCCACAACCCCTTCCACTATCATTGATCCGTAGAAGACGGGGCGGGCATACTTCTCATTCTTGATGCAGCGCGCCATCATCGGCGACTGGGTGGCGTGGAATCCGCTGACCGCTCCGCAGGCAATGGTTATGCAAAGCCCCGGGAACAGCGGAATGTTGTTGGCGGGGTGATGGTTGGTGAACGCCCCGGTAATTTCGGGAAGATGTCCCGGACTTGTGAAAATGCCGTAAACTATGGCACCGGCCATGATGAGCAGAACTAATCCGAAAACAGGGTAAATCTTGCCTATCAGTTTGTTGATGGGAAGCACCGTGGCCAACATATAGTATAGGAATATCACTGCGGTCCAGAATGGAGCCGTTCCAAGAAAGCCCCAATTGGGGGTAAGGTTGGCCAGAAGTCCGGCGGGCGTTGTGGCAAATACGGTTCCTACAAGAATCATCAGCACCATCGAAAGGAAGCGGACTATGATGCGGAACTCTTTGCCGAGTTCGTCACCCACTATTTCGGGAAGCGACTCTCCGTTGCGGCGCAGACTTATCATCGAGGAGACGAAATCGTGGACAGCTCCGCCGAAAATGCAGCCCAGCACAATCCAGAAATATGCGGCCGGGCCGAACAGTATGCCCTGGATGGCTCCGAAGATGGGGCCTGTGCCGGCAATGTTCAGAAACTGAATGAGAAATACTTTCCAGGTGGGCATTGGAACATAATCCACTCCATCGGACAAGGTGTGGCAGGGTGTGGCGCGTGAGGCGTTTATCCCGAACACTCTTTCGACGAAGGCGCCGTAGATGAAATAGCCCGCTATGAGACAGAGCAATGCAACAATGAAAGTCGTCATTTGAAATACTTTATACAGGGGCGCGAAGTTAGACAACATTTTATTTTTTTTATATATTCGCCCCCTGAAATTTGCAACACTTCTTAAAAATTGACTGTATAAATGAAAAAACTCTTTTCTGTTGTCATTTTGCTTACGGCTGCATTGTGGAATGCCGGAGCACAGGATCTGGAAATTACCGCCGGAGTCGATAATATGTCATCTTATCTGTGGAGGGGAATGAAAATAGCTCCGCAGGATGGCAAGAGCGCTTCTCTCATCAGCATGCCCGAACTGTCGGCGGCCTACACCGTGGGTGACTTCTCGTTTGAACTCGGAGGGTGCTATTACCAGCAGTGGGCAAAGGAAGGCTACACCGAGACCGATTTGTGGGGCGGTGTCTATTACGGCAATTTCGGCTTGACTCTCACCAGTTATCTCAATGATATGACCGAGGCGGCCCTTTCCTACACTTTGAGTGAAAACATTCCTCTGACTTTTACCTGGAACCTCGGCATCGCCGGCCCCAGCGACCTTAAATTCGACGGGAAGCGGAACTGGAGTTCATACATCGAACTCTCATATCCTTACGAATTTGACTTCGGCCTCACTCTTGATGCAGCAGTCGGCGCCGTCCCTTACAGCAGTATCTATTACGGAACCGACAAGGGATTCAAACTGTTCAACCTCAGTCTTGCCGCAGGTTATGAGATAGCCCTTGGCGAGAGCTTCTCCATCCCTTTGAAAGCGAATTATATGTACAATCCCGCCTGGGGCGAAGGATTCTTCGCCGCCTCGGCGGGACTGTATTACACTTTCTCGCTTTAGAAGCTGTTCAAACTCTAAGAAAGCTTCTGAAATTAGAATCTTACTGACAGATTCAGCATTCCCATCAGGCCTCCCTGGGGGATGAAACCGACTCCCTGCAGCCTTTTTCCGCTGCGGGGATCGTTGCCTTGTATGGGGTAGGACCACGCGTAACCGCTGGCTGCGTAGTGGTTGTTGAAGACATTGATGACATCGGCTCCGATGGTCATCGACTTGACTGCCTTGCCCCAGTTGAAGGTGTAGCTTGCGCTGAGGTTGGAGGTGCAGTGTCCCTTCAGCATTCTGTCTTCGCTTCCCGTGTTGTCAAGGTACATCTTGCTCACGGCCGAAGTGTGCCACATCGCCGTGAAGCCCCCTTTGTGGAAATCAAGGAAGACGTTGCCTATGGAATTGGGCGAGAATGCCAGCGGGGAGTCGTCGTAGTGGACCACGATGTCTTCCACCCACTCCCAGTCGGCGGTGTAGAGCGAATTGTATTCGTCAAAATCGCGCAGTCTGTTGCGAGAGAGAGCCCAGTTGCCTTCCAGCGAGAGGAAGTCGCACAACTCCGCGCCGAAGGTCAGTTCGACACCGGCACGGTATGAGTCCTTGATGTTCACGGTGAGAGCTTCTCCGATGTCGCTGAGCTGGCCGTTCTGGACAAACTGGTCGGTATAATCCATATAATAAACGTTTATACCCATTTGCAAACGTTTGGACGCGAAAGAATAGCCTAACTCATAGTCGGTAAGTTTCTCGGCCACCGGGAAAGGATTGGAACCGTTGTCTGTGAAGTTGTTGCGCTGAGGCTCGCGATGGGCTCTGGCCACGGAGGCATATACGCGGTGATCTTTCACCTTGTAGGAAACACCGGCTTTGGGATTGAAGAAATTGTACTTCTGGTCAACGTCGAGGCGCTGGTTTGTGAAGGTTCCGTCAGCATTTTCGTAGAATTTGTCGTTGTACCCCTCGGTGCGGTAATGCACTCCGCGGTATTGGAGGTCGCCGTAGATGTCAAATCCCTTGATGGGGTGCCAGATGGCCTTTATGAAGGTGCTCCCGTCGAGTTTG
>JABUTP010000033.1 GCA_021443625.1 Bacteroidales bacterium
TCGGGATAGAGTTCCGAGGAGAGACGGTACAATTCGGGGGAGAATGACCTGCAGTATATCTTTATTTTGCCCATCACCCGCAAATATAGGAAAGATTTTTGCCGGACTGCAAGAAAGCTTGCGACTTTATCTTAATTTTGCCTGGGATTCCATGCGACACTGTTATGGCAACATCGGAACTTAAAACAAAAACGGCCAGAGGGCTTTTCTGGGGGGCGATGAACAATGGCCTCCAGCAAGTCATCGGCGTTGTCATAGGGTTGTTTCTGCTCTCCCTGCTCGCCCCGGACGATTACGGGATAGTGGCCAAACTTGCCATCATTTCGGGCATCGCCTCCGCGCTGCAGGAAGGGGGATTCAAGGCCGCCCTCGTGGGACGCGGGAAATACGACCCGCAGGATTACAATTCGGTGTTCTGGTTTTCGGTGACGGTGAGCGCCACCCTCTATCTTATTCTGTTCTTCGCCGCCCCCCTCATTGCCGACTTATTTCACCAGAGCGAACTGGTAAAGGTCTCGCGATGGGTTTTCCTTTCGTTTTTCTTCACCAGTCTGTCCATTGCCTCCGACGCCCTGCTGCTCCGCAACATGCTTACCCGCCAAAGGGCCGTTGCCGAGCTTGCCGGAGCCGCCATTTCGGGAGTCATCACCGTCATAGCCGCCCTCAAAGGGCTCGGGTTCTGGGCACTGGTGCTGCACTCGGTGCTGCAGTCGCTCATCGTTTCGCTCATCAAGATAGCGGTCGCCCCGTGGAAGCCGTCGTTCAGCTTCAGTTTCAAGCCGGTCGGCGAGATGTTCCGCTTCGGGTTCAAACTCGTGATCGGAGGGTTCATTTTCCAGATTCAGAACAATATCTTTTCCACTATTCTGGGGCTCCGCTCCACCGACACGGAGGTGGGATACTACAGCCAGGGCACCAAATGGGCCGGAATGGGGCAGCAGGTGTTCTCGGGAATGATAAGCAACGTGGGCCAGCCGGCATTCTGCAATGCCGCCGGCGACAGCAGCCGCCAGCTTGCCATCTTCAGGAAACTCTGCAAATTCACCGCATTCATGGCTTGCCCCGCCCTGTTGGGGCTGGGTCTGATTGCCCCCGAATTCATTGATATATTCAACAAACGGTTCAACAACTCCGTCCCCATCCTCCAGATTTACTGCATATTCTTCCTCATAAGCATTCTACACGGGCTGATGTCGCAGCTTGCCATAGCCCGCGGCCACTCCGGCAGGACACTCATTGCAAACATCATCGGGGCGGTTCTGCAGATCGGGACGGCGATAGTCTCCTCGAGATACGGTCTGGTGACAATGGCCGTGTGCGCCACCGTAGCCAACATTGTGACGTTCGCGGTGTGGTTCTTTATGGTCAGGAATATGGTGGAGCTCAAGATATGGCACCTGGCAGTAGATATTCTGCCCTATCTGCTCATTGCGGCAGCGGTTATGGTGGTGGCGATGTTGGCCGCAAGCCCGTTCACCGCGGATGTGCCCAGACTGGCAGTCAAGATTGGCACGGCCGCCGTGTTGTATCTGGGCATAATGAAGTTCGTTCCGGGAGGAATTTTCAACGAAGCAATCAAATTCATAAAAGACAGACAACTTTAGAAGCTGTTTAAAATTAATTACAAAATAAACTACTATGAAACGAATATCTACTATCGTTGCGGCAACGGTGATTATTGCCGTCTTATCCCTTGCGGGATGCAAGAGAGGGGTGTCCAAAAACGGTTCGGACAGCGCCTCCGACACTACTGCAGCCGTCATTGAAAATGTCAGTGACGGAGAAAGCCAGCCGGCCAAGCCAACCAAAAATGCAAATCAGGAAAATATGGACACCATTACCACAGCGCCTTCAACATCGGAGGCTATCGTTGAAGAACCCGTACTTGAAATTCTGACAAGTATGGGGGCCATCAAAGTCAAGCTCTACAAAGAGACCCCGCTCCACCGCGACAACTTCGTCAAACTGGCCCGCAACGGCTATTTTAACGGCATTCTGTTCCACCGCGTCATCAACGGATTCATGATTCAGACGGGCGACCCTCTGACCAGGGATACCACCAAGATGGATCTCTGGGGCAACGGCGGCCCCAACTACACCATCCCCGCCGAGTTCGTGGACACTCTCAAACACAAGAAAGGGGCCATTGCAGCCGCCCGCAGAGGGGACAGCGTCAATCCGCAGAAAGAGTCGTCCGGTTCGCAGTTCTACATTGTGCAGAGCGAAACGGGATGCGCCCATCTGGACGGAAGTTACACCGTTTTCGGGGAGACCATCGACGGCTTCAGCGTGATTGACAACATCGCGGGCGTCGAAACCAACATCAAGGACCGCCCCCTCTACCCCATTTCGATTATATCAATCAAGGAAGTGAAATAAATCTTTGGCACGCCAATTGCAAATACATCGGTCAAGATGATTTTTTCATAGTTTTTTGGTTAGTAATAAAGCCGCCGCCCGGAAGATTTCCCGAGCGGCGGTTTCATTTTTATCAGATTCCAGGAAGACTACTCTTTTCCTGCAAGACGTTTGTAGGAAGCCAGACGAATCTTGGCAAAGTTCTCGGTCTTCTCAAAGAGGTCGGCTGCCTCCTCGGGGAACGATTTCATAAGGGAAGCGTAGCGTACCTCGCCCTTCAGGAAATCCTGGAACTTGCTCCAGTCGGGTTCCTTGCTGTCGAGAGAGAACGGGTTCTCGCCCTTCTCCTCCAACTCGGGATTGAACCTGTAGAGGTGCCAGTATCCGCACTCGACTGCTTTCTGCTCCTCCTGCTGGGAGTGTCCCATTCCGGCTTTGAGACCGTGGTTGATGCAAGGTGCATAGGCAATGATGAGCGACGGGCCGTCATAGGCCTCAGCCTCGCGGAGAGCCTTGAGCAACTGGGCCTGCGATGCTCCCATAGCGACCTGGGCGACATATACGTAGCCGTAACTCATAGCCATCATTCCGAGGTCTTTCTTGCGGACCTTCTTGCCTGATGTCGCAAATTTGGCCACAGCGCCCGCAGGTGTCGATTTGGACGACTGTCCGCCGGTGTTGGAATATACCTCGGTGTCGAGCAGCAGCACGTTCACATTCTCGCCCGAAGCCAGAACGTGGTCGAGTCCGCCGTATCCGATATCATAGCCCCAGCCGTCGCCGCCGATAATCCACTGGCTGCGCACGGGGATGAATTTCTTCACTTCGAGAAGTTGGTTGCAGATATCGCATCCGCATTTCTCCATAAGGGGAACGAGCTGCTCGTAAACCTCGTAGGTAACCTTGCGGTTTGCGCGGTTGTCGAGCCATTTGCGGAACTGCTCCTTGATGGCGTCCGAGCAGCAGTCGCACTCGAGACCCCTGGTCATGATGGCGGCAATGTTGTCGCGCACGATTTCGGCACCCTTGCGCATTCCGAGACCGAACTCGGCATTGTCCTCAAAGAGGGAGTTGGCCCAGGCGGGACCGTAACCGTTCTGGTTGGTGCAGTAGGGAGATGCGGGGAACGATGCGCCATAAATCGAAGAGCATCCGGTGGCGTTGGCCACCATCATATTCTCGCCGAACAGCTGGGTGATGAGTTTCACGTAAGGTGTCTCACCGCAACCCGCGCAGGCACCGGAGAACTCGAACAGAGGCTGTGCGAACTGGGAGTTCTTGACGTTGGCATCCTTGGGGGCAAGGTCGCTCTTGTATCCCACCTTGGAGTGGAGATAAGAGAAGTTGGCCTGCTCGGCCTCCTGACCCGCCGAAGAAACCATCGTAAGGGCTTTGTTTCCCTTCATTCCGGGGCAGACGTCGGAGCAGTTGCCGCAGCCGGTGCAGTCCATAGCCGAAATGGCGATGGCAAACTGATAATCCTTAAGCGTGGCTTTGCCCTGTGCCTTCTTGACGGATGCGGGTGCCTTGGCAGCCTCCTCTTCGGTCATGATGAACGGACGGATGGCAGCGTGGGGGCAGACGTAAGCGCACTGGTTGCACTGGATACAGTTGTCGGGGTTCCACTCGGGGATGTTGACGGCCACGCCGCGTTTCTCATAGGCGGCGGTGCCGGAAGGTATTGTGCCATCTACATACTCGGGATCCGAGAAAATGCTTACCGGAAGGGTGTCACCCTCCTGGGCATTGGCCACATCGGCCACCTGACGAACCCACTTGGGAGCGGTGCGGGACATTCCGGGATTGACGAACTTGCCGGTAGCCTCCTTCCACGATGCGGGAATCTCAACTTCCTGATATTCCCCTCCGCGATCTACGGCAGCATAGTTCATGGCCACAATGTTCTCACCTTTCTTGCCGTACGACTTGTCGATGGCCTTCTTCATATAGGCCACTGCATCCTCGTAGGGGATGATGCCGGTAATCTTGAAGAATGCCGACTGGAGAATGGTGTTGGTGCGGCCGCCGAGACCTATTTCGGCAGCAATCTTGGTGGCATTGATGATATAGAGTTTGACGTTCTTGTCAACTATTTCCTTCTTGACGAAATCGGGAATGCGCTCGAGAGTTTCCTCAAGACTCCACATACTGTTGAGCAGAAGGGTTCCGCCCTGCTTGATGCCTTTGAGGACATCGTATTTGGTAAGGTACGAAGGCACGTGGCAGGCCACGAAATCGGGAGTCCTTACCAGATAGGGGGCCCTGATGGGGCTGTCCCCGAAACGGAGGTGAGAGCAGGTGAATCCGCCCGACTTCTTGCTGTCGTAGTCAAAATAGGCCTGGGCATACTTTGAGGTATGGTCACCGATAATCTTGATGGTGTTCTTGTTGGCGCCTACCGTACCGTCGGAACCGAGTCCGAAGAACTTGCACTCGTAGGTGCCGGGGCCGCCGAGGATAATCTCCTCCTTGACGGGGAGGGACTTGTAGGTGACGTCATCCACGATGCCGATGGTGAAGTCGTTCTTGGGCTCACGAGCGGCGAGGTTGTCATAGACGGCGACAATCTGGGCAGGCGAGGTATCCTTGCTCGAAAGGCCGTAACGGCCGCCATAGACGGCGATTGAGGTGCCGTAGAGGGCTGCCCTTACATCCTCTGCGAGAGGCTCCGAGAGGGCGCCGCTCTCTTTGGTGCGGTCAAGCACGGCGATGCGCTTGACGCTCTTGGGAAGCACCCTGTTGAAATATTTGAGGGAGAAGGGGCGGAATAGGTGGACACATACCAGACCCACTTTGCGGCCTTCCTTCTCTGCGAGGTAGTCGATGGTCTCCTTGATGGTGTCGCATACCGAACCCATAGCCACGATGATATTCTCTGCATCGGGGGCTCCGTAATAGTCGAACGGGAGGTAACGGCGGCCTGTGAGTTCGCCCATCTCACCCATATAACGGGCTACGATGTCAGGCACGGCGTCGTAATATTTGTTGGCGGCTTCGCGGGCCTGGAAATATACGTCACCGTTCTGGGCGGTACCCCTGGTGACGGGCTTTGCGGGATTGAGGGCCTTGTCGCGGAATGCGGCCAGAGCCTTGTCGCTTACCAGCGGACGGACATCCTCACCGTCGAGAATCTCTATCTTCTGAATCTCGTGGGAAGTCCTGAAGCCGTCGAAGAAATGGACGAAGGGAAGGCTTGCCTTGATGGCTGCCAGATGGGCCACTGCGCCCAGGTCCATCGCTTCCTGAGGGTTGTTGGATGCCAGCATGCAGAAGCCGGTGGCGCGGGCCGCCATAACATCCTGATGGTCTCCGAAGATGGAGAGGGCTTGCGAGGCCAGCGCCCTTGCCGACACGTGGAACACGCCGGGAAGGAGTTCACCCGCAATCTTGTACATATTGGGAATCATCAGCAGGAGACCTTGCGATGCGGTGAAAGTCGAAGTCAGGGCACCTGCCTGAAGCGAACCGTGCACGGCGCCTGCCGCACCCGCCTCACTCTGCATTTCCGTTACGGTAACGGGGTTGCCGAACATGTTTTTCTTTCCGAAAGCTGCCCATTCGTCGAAGAGTTCGGCCATTGTGGACGAAGGGGTGATGGGATAGATAGCCGCATGCTCACTGAAAAGATATGCTGCGTGAGCTGCGGCATAGTTGCCATCACAGGTAATGAATTTTTTCTCCTTTGTCATTACGATGATATGTTTTTATTGTTAAAAATAAACACGCAAATTAGTTACAAATGTATGCAATTTTTCGGTACATTTGTCAAAAATAAACTGATGAAAAGAATATTTTTATTATTCGCATTTCTGCTGGCCGCCGGAGTCTCCTTTGCCCAGGAGATCCAGTCCCCTTTAGACGAAGACGATAAGCAGGCGTTCGTGGAAAGCCATCTGTACCGTATGCCCGAATTCTCCAGAGGGACAGTAATCTTCTCTGACAAGACCATAGGTCAGGGGATTATCAACATCGACAATCTCCACCAATGCACAATGATGATAAACGGGAATGATACCATTCCGCTGATGAGGGAGAACGATGTGGAAAAGATAGTGGTCGGCGCCAAATCGTTCATAAAGATCAAAGGATTATATCTTGAAGTTGTGGAATATGGCAGCGGCGAGGTGATTCTGGCCCTGCTTACCAAACTCCGCGCTATTGATATGGGGAAATCGGTCGCTTACGGCGGAGTGTCGGGGACGTCCTCCGTGACCAGCGTCGGAGCCATCACCGGAGCGGTGCCTTCATCCATAGAGCGGCTGCGCCCCGACCTGAACCTCAACTACATCTATGAGCAGTCTCCGGTGTTTGTAAAGGGTGAGAGCATCTATTTTATGGAAGAAAGACAGCTGTGCAGGCTGTTCAAGAAGAAAAGCGACGCCGTGAAAAGCCACTTTGCCGCAGGCAGCATAAGCCGTTACGACATGGCTCAGGCCCGGGAGTTGTTCCGGCTGTTTGCCGAATGACTTTTCAAAAATAGTGGCAACTGTTTTCGAAGTGTGATATATTTGCGGTCTCGTTTCGAAATCACAGAGTTGTGACCATTGCGTTGAAACATAAGTTCCGGACAATCGCAGGCTTGTGCCTTGCGTTTCTGCCGCTGTGCGGATGCGCCACCATCGAGGATTCGGACGACCCGCTCGAAGGACGTTGCATTATAGCCCTTTACGGCGTCAACGGCCTCGGCGACCGCGGATACAACGACGCCATCTGCCGCGGTGTTGAAAAGGCCGCGGCGCAATTCGATTGCGAAACCTGGCACATCACCCCGCAGGATATGGACGAAGGCAAGGGACTCCTGCAGCTCCTTGTGGAGGAACTTTCCGAAGAGGACGGAGAAGATTTTCTAATAGTGACCGCCGACGTGGGATACGTCACCCCCGAGACTATGAGTCTCATCGGAAGCAGCAAAGGTTGTGAAACAATCATTCTCGAATCCCGCGAAACATACAAAGGAGCATGCACCGTGAATGTGCCCTTGTACGGCGCTTCGTGGATGGCTGGGCAGCTGGCCTCCCGGATGGATGGGGTTGACAAGATAGGAATAGTGTGCGCCCGTCCCGAATATCCGCAGCTTCAGGAAGCTATTGAAGGATTCGTCAGCGGAGCTGACGGGGCCGACGTTTCTGTGACAGATGTCGATTTCGGCGATTCGGACCCCTTTGACAGCGCAGACCTCCTGTATCGGCTGTCTCCGAGTCTGGAGAAAACATACCGGATGATTTATCCCCTCTGCGGCGGCAGCACCCAGGGTCTCCTCACCTATTGCAGGGAAAATCCGGAATCCTCGTTTTACACTGTGGGAATAGACAGCGATATGTCGCGTTACAGCGAAAAGGTGCCGTTTTCCATAGTCAAGAATATGGAAAACGTGCTTTACAAAAGCATTGAACGGTGGCTCACCAAGAAACGCCTCCCCTCCCACCTTGAATTCGGAATGAAAGAGGGGTATGTGGAAGTCATCGTGTCCCCTAAATACGACAATCTGTTTCCGGATGACGTTTTGAAAAAGTTGACGGAAGAAGCGGTTAAAAAGGAAAAGCATTATGAGCCTGCGCGATAAACTGCTTCTTTGGGCTCTGCTGCCCTTTACGCTCGTCTCCTGCAACCCGATGGGCGACAGCGATGACGGCTGGGAAGGGGCCGAGACTTTCAAGGTGGTCGCCATCTGCCCCGGAGGCAGCGGCAGCGACTTCGCCCGGACGGCGGGCTGGTTCGACGAAAACAGCCGCAACGCCCAGGCGGTGGAAGACAACCCGGTCAGGTTGGAAATCGAATGGATAGACGAGGACACCGCAGATCTGGCAAAAATCGCACGCAGGATAGCCCGCAACGACTCCGTGGCGGCTGTAATCGGCCCCATCCACTCCGACAACGTGGATCTGGTTGCGGCCGAATGCGCCCAGACCTTCAAACCGATGATAGTGCTTGCCTCGAGCGAAGAAATCATAAGGAAATACTCTGTAGTGCAGTCGGCGATGGTGGTCGGCAGCCGGCCGTTCCTGTGGTCGCTTGCCGAAACCGACATCTCGCAATGCGAAGTCATCCTGAGCAAGGCCGGACTTATGGGGAGCCGGTCGGTGGCCGTGATAGCGGCGGACAACAGTTACGGCAGCACCTTCAGCCAGTGGATGCCCTTCCTCGCCCGGGAGTTTTCGATGGAGATGAGGCAGAATCTCACTTACCGCGATGCCGCCTCTCTCGCATCCGCCGTGGAGAAAGCGGTGACCGATGCTCCGGACTGCATTGTGTGCGCGCTGAGGGCCGGTGCAGCCGAAGACCTGAAGACGGTGCAGACCCTGCGGACGCAGTTCGGCGCCACCTCCCGGTTCATCTTCACCGACACCGCCCTGGAGTCGGCAGCCCTGAATCTCGGGTCGCTGGTCGAAGGGATTGAAGGCATCGCGATGTATGCCGACCCCGCCTCCGGCTTCCAGATTGCCTACGAGGTGCGTTTCGGAAGACAGCCCGTACTCGGCGAATCGCAGTTCTACGACGCCCTGCTGCTCTGCACAATGGGGTTGATATACAAAAATGTCCATAACAGCCCCGACCTCAATGAGGCCATAGTCGCCATCACCACGGATGTGGAGGATCCCGTTCTGAGCAACTGGAACGCCTTGGGGATGTTGAGTTACCTGGCCTATATCGGTGAGGAGCATCCCGGAGCCATAGCGGGGGCGTCCGGTCCGCTGATGTTCGACCACGAGAGTTATTCATCGATACTCCACAGCACCTACGCCAACTGGATGGTTTATGACCGGAAGTTCGTGACGCTCGGCTTCGCCTCCACCGACGGAGGCAAGCGCAAGGAGCCGGCCGTGGCGGCGTGGAAATGGAAGGTAACTGCGGAGCAGGCCATAGAGGACTCCGACCCGGGTCTGGTCTATGCCCCCTGGGAGGACAATTACGCCATCATAATAGCCGGCTCTTCGGGTTGGGGCAACTACCGGCATCAGGCCGATGCCTTGAATATCTACCAGCTGCTTAGGAAAGGCGGCATCTCCGACGACAGGATACTGCTGATAATGGCGGACGACATTGCGTCCTCCCCCCAAAACAGCCAGCCCGGCGTGGTCCGCGTGAGCGACATCGGGGCCAATCTGTATGAGGGGGCCGAGATAGACTACCGCGCCGCCGACCTCACTCTGGAACAGTTGGGCGAACTCATCCGCGGTGTCCCAAGCGGCAACGGCACCAACCTCCTCTTCTTCTGGAGCGGTCACGGCTCGGAGGGCAAGGG